>JAIKYB010000241.1 GCA_024683675.1 Treponema sp. | reverse complement strand
TGGAACCCGTCTTTATCCAATAACAAAAGCAGTTTCAAAACAGATTCTGCCTTTATATGACAAACCAATGATTTACTATCCGCTTTCATGTCTTATGTTAGCTGGAATTCGTGAAGTATTGATTATTTCTACACCAAGAGATATTTCCTGCTTTAAGGAGCTTTTTGGTGATGGGGCATGGCTTGGAATGAAGTTTGAATATGCTGTTCAGGATAAGCCAAGAGGACTTGCCGATGCCTTTATTATTGGAAAGGATTTTATTGGAGACGATTCTGCAGCCCTTGTACTTGGTGATAACATTTTCTATGGACAGAGCTTTACTTCAACCCTTAAACGCGCCCGTGAAAAGGTAGAAAAAGGTGAGGGAAGCGTAATTTTTGGTTATCTTGTAAAGGATCCTACAGCCTATGGTGTAGTAGAGTTTGACAAGAGCGGAAAGGTTTTGGGAATTGAAGAAAAACCTGCAAAACCTAAGTCAAATTACGCAGTTCCAGGTCTTTACTTCTACAGCAATGCAGTTTGCGAAATTGCAGCAAATGTAAAGCCATCTGCCCGTGGTGAAATTGAAATTACTTCAATCAATAATGAATATCTTAACCGTGGAGAACTTTCGGTAGAACTGCTTGGTCGTGGTATGGCCTGGCTTGATACAGGAACCTACGACGGTCTTCTTGAAGCTTCAAATTTTATTGCAACAATTCAGAAGCGACAGGGAATGTATGTAAGCTGTATTGAAGAGATTTCTTACCGCAACGGCTGGCTTACAAAAGAGCAGCTGCTTGAGCTTGCAAAAGGCTACAAGACAGATTATGGCCACTATCTTGAATATATTGCAGAGAACTAGGATATAAAAATGGCATTTGAATTTAATAGCTGTAAATTATCAGACGGAAGAGAATTAAAAGGCTTGTACGAAATTCAGCCAAAGATTTTTGGCGATGCAAGAGGTTATTTTCTTGAAACCTACAGTGAAAGAGATTTCTTTGCAGCAGGCCTTACAATGAAATTTGTGCAGGACAATCAGTCTAAATCTTCAAAGGGTGTGCTTAGAGGCCTTCATTTTCAGACCCAGCATCCTCAGGGCAAGCTTGTACGTGCACTTCAGGGCCGTGTTTATGATGTGGCTGTAGATTTGCGCAAGGGCTCTGAAACTTTCGGAAAATATTACGGTGTAATTTTGGATGCTGAAAAACAGAATATGTTTTATATTCCTGAAGGCTTTGCACACGGCTTTTATGTACTTTCAGACGAAGCAATCTTTACATATAAGTGTACCGACTTCTATGATCCAAAGGGTGAAGGCGGACTTATGTGGAATGACCCAGCCATTGGAATTGACTGGAAAGCAATTGCCCCTGATGTAAATCCTCTTTTATCAGAAAAGGACGGAAAGCATCCTGCCTTTGATCCTTCAAAGGATTATTTTGATATGAATGCTAAGTGGATAGGAGCCTAAAGTGTTTGATGTAAAAGATACAGACTTCTTTGATCTTGAAGATGAATCGTTTGATACTATCGTAGAAAATGATATAAGCTTTAAAGGGTCAATAAAAATTAAGAAACCTTTTATGATTAGAGGAAAGGTTAGTGGAACTATAAATTCCGAAAGTGATTTAGTAATAGATACTGGTGCTGTAGTTACTGCTAATATCACTGCAGATCGTGTTTTAATTCGTGGTTCTGTAAATGGAGATGTTGTAGGTTCAAAATTAATTTTTGTCACTTCTTCAGGTTCTGTTGATGGTGATATTACAACTGCTAAGGTTGTTTTGGAACCCGGATGTAGCTTTTCCGGAAAATGTACAATGGTGAAAAATGAAAATGAAAAATAAGTTATTTACAAGCATTTTACTTGGACTTTTTCTAACAACTTCAAGCTTTGCTCAGATTACTCAGACAACCAGACAGGATGCTCTGGTTCTTTATCATAATGGTAAGTACAAAGAATCAATTGCAGTTTGTGAAGAAGAGATTCATGAAAATCCAAACCGTATTGAATCTTATGTTGTAATGTGCTGGGCTCTTGTAAAAAATAAGCAGTATGCAGAAGCCGAAGAGCGTGCAAATCAAGGTTTGAAAATCAGTCCTTATGACTTACGCTTGATTGAAATTCTTGGTGAAGCAAAGTATTATCTGGGAAAAAATTCCGGAGCAATGGAGCAGTTCCAAAGATATGTAGCTGGTGCCCCTGATAGCGGAGCTCGAGTAGGTGTTTCATATTATTATATGGGAGAAATATTCATTCGTCAGGCCAGATATCAACATGCTGATATTGCTTTATCATCTGCTGTAAAAAAAGAACCTCTTTTGGATTCCTGGTGGGTACGTTTAGGTTATGCTCGTGAGATGGCCGGAAACTATAAGGAATCAATGGTTGCTTATGATGAGGCCCTAAAGTTAAATTCTGCTTCTGTTGATGCTTATCGTGGCCGTGAAAGAGTGAGTGCTAAACTTCAATAAAGTGGCTCAAATTCATATTGAAACCCTAGGCTGTCGCTTAAATCAGATTGAAAGTGAAGCAATAGCCGGGGCCTTTACAAATCAAAACTTTTCAGTTTCAATGTCTCCAGTTACTTCAAATTCAGAAGTTGATGTTTCTGTTTACTTGTGTATTATTAATACTTGTACAGTAACCCAAAAAGCTGAGCAAAAAGCCCGACGAATAATCAGATTGCTTTTAAAAAAATATCCTTTAGCAACAATTCTTGTTACTGGCTGTTATGCTCAGTTATCAGCTGATGAAATAGAAAAAATTGATAAAAGGATTTGTGCTGTCGGTGGACAGATCAAAAGTCGAATAGTTGATGTTCCCCAATTACTTAATAATGAATTACAGGATTTTAATGCAATTTCCTTTGTAAATAGCTTAAAAAAAGAAATATGCCAGCCAAAGCAGGAGCAGATTGGTTTTGCTGAGCATTCTTTTAGACTTGCGGCTTCGTCTTTGCTCTCTCATTCAAGGCCAAGCTTAAAAATTCAGGATGGATGTAATAGCTGTTGTTCATATTGTGCAATTCATTTTGCAAGAGGACACAGTGTTTCTATAGATGTTGGGCTTGCTCTAAAAAGAGTTAAAGAGCTGGAAGAAAAAGGTAATGATGAGCTTGTTTTAACAACTGTAAATATAAGTCAATACAAATGTGAATATCAGGGGCAGCTATATAATTTTGCAAAATTACTACAGTACTTGCTGGATAATACTACTTCAATCAATTTTCGTATTTCAAGTTTGTATCCTCAGATTGTTGATGAGGAATTTTGTTCGGTAATTTCAAATCCAAGAGTCCGACCTCATTTTCATATTTCTGTTCAAAGTGGAAGTGACAATATTTTAGCTTCTATGCAAAGAGCTTATAAGGCTGATGCAGTAAGAACTGCCTGTGAAAGACTTAGACAAGTCAAAAAGGATTGTTTTCTTGCCTGCGATATAATTACAGGTTTTCCTGGTGAAAAAGATGAAGATTTTGAAGAGACTATGAAGCTTCTTGCTGATTGTGATTTTACATGGGTTCATGCTTTTCCATTTTCAGAAAGACCAGGTACCCTTGCGTGCAATTTAAAAAATAAGGTTCCTCAGTCTGTCAGTGGTGAAAGATGCAGGAGGATAAATGATTGGGCTGTAGCAAACAAGATTAAATATCTGGAAAAAATGCTTGGCAGTCAGCATCCTGCAATTTTGGAAAACGCAAGGCACGCTTCTGTTATGAAAACTTCCTATATTTATCATGCAGTTACAGATAATTTTATTCATTGTGAAATTATTTCAAATAAGCCATTAACTTTGGGAAAAATGGTAAAGCTTCGTATTACAGGCATTTTATCTGAAAGAATACGCAAGGGGGGGGAAACTGAGGTTTCTGCCGAAATTATTTAATAAATTTTGAAAAAATATGTTTTTGCTATTGAACAAATTTGTGAAATAATATATATTTATATTCACGTAACGGGCAATAGCGCAGCTGGTAGCGCGTCTGGTTTGGGACCAGGATGTCGGGGGTTCAAATCCCTCTTGCCCGATAGAGGGGCTGTCCAAAAAGAAATGGACAGCCCTATTATTTTAAATTTACAAGAGAATTCAAATCTGCTAAAATTTCAATATGAGCAGAGGCGT
>JAIKYB010000210.1 GCA_024683675.1 Treponema sp. | reverse complement strand
ATCAGCAGAAAGGAAAAGAGCAAGGTCTACAGCAGCCTGTGGGTTCTTTGTGTTAGCAGCAACTGTCCAGCCTACACCACCACGGTATGTATAAGTCTTGTCACCCTTGTTGTGAACTGGCCATGGAATAAGGTCATATTCAAATGGAAGTGTTGTATTGAAGGTTGCAATATCCCAGCTACCAGCAAGGAAGAATCCAAGTTCACCCTTAAGCCATCTCTGGTATGTATCCAAAGAAGCAGCCTGGCTGGCACTTGGTGTTACCTGATAAACATTTGTCTGGTCAGCGAAGAACTGAAGTGCTTCAACAAATTTTGGATCTGTTACAGCAACCTTTGTACCTGTTTCATCAAGGTAGTCAGCTCCGTTACCCCAGATAAACTGATGAAGTGACCAGTTTACATTCAAACCTGTACCGAAGGTATCATTCTCACCATTTCCGTCTTTATCTTTTGTACACTGTTTACAAACATCAATGAATTCTTCCCAAGTGTATGGTTCAGTTGGACTTGGAAGTGGAATACCATATTCCTTGAAAAGTGTTACGTTATAAGCAAGGGCAGCTGGACCAAAGTCCTTTGGAAGAGCATAAAGCTTACCCTGTCCCAAAACCTTTCCGTCATAGCGGTAGTCATCAAGAGCAGCTTCGTAAAGATCTGTTACATCTGCTCCTGTTGCATTGTAAACATAATCATCAAGAGGGAGAACCTTCTTGTTATCAACATACTGGCGAACTGATTCTGGTCCCATATAGAAAACATCTGGAAGCTTATTAGCAGCCAGTAAAGCCTGAAGCTTTGGACCGTATTCATCCTGAGTAACTGTCATTACATCAACTTTCATTCCAGGATGTGTTTCTTCATAACGTTTGATTACCTTATCAAGAATCTCTTTTTCTGCTGGCTGTGCAAAGTTCATCAAAGAAATTGTACCTGTTGAAGATCCTGACGAAGCGGCTCCAGCACCATTTGATTTGTCCGATTTAGAACATCCGTTCAAAATGAGAAGAGCAGCTGCTGCCATTCCCAAAATTGTTAGTTTTTTCATTTCATCCTCCTAATCTGAAAAACTATTCCCAACTAATCATTATTGTAAATGTATAAGTTTTATCTGTCAACTAAAATTGATAAATATCCTTATATTTTGATATTTTATCAATAAAAATCGATTAATAAATCAATTTTTAGCAATTTTCAACAATTTTTACTGATATTTTTGATTTCCCCAGAGGTATTCTCCCGATTTTATTGAATCTAATGCTGTAAAACTGATAGTTTTCCTAGCCCCGGAAGTACCTTTTTTAGCCCAATCTACAGCTTCAAATACATAACCACGGAAATTTCCGATATCATTCAAAGTAATTTCAATCGAATAACCATCTTCAGAAAGTATCCAGCTGCCCTTATAGGCTCCCTTAATCTTTCCGCCATTCTTTCCTTTTGTAAAAATAACTTCCTTTGAAGCAGCAGGCAGGGCATCTGCGACATGCATTATGCGGCCAGAAGAATCTCCGAAAAATTTCACAGGCTTTGTAGTGCTGCTTCTTTCGGTTAGAATTACATCGTAAGTGCCGGAAACATCTTCCAGACTAAGAGCTTTTAATCCTTCATCCTGACCATTAAAATCATTATAGTATTCATTCTGATTCAAGATTGGCCAGCCATCCTGATTAAAGAAGAGCTGATGCAACTGCAGGAAGAAATAATATTCCGGAGTAAAATTAGTTCTTGAATGACAGGCCAGCATAATTTTTCCATCTGCAGTGCGTAATATGCTCTGGCCTCCCTGACTTCTAAATGGATTTTCCCCAGCTAATTCAGCAGCAGGAAGAAGCTTTCCGCCATAGGAATGATAATCATCAGCCTTACCAGGCTCCAAAATCATAGGATTTCCACTGGTATCAGAATATGGGCCTTCCAATTCAGAGGCACGACCTACCCCAATACGGTACTCCCACTGTAAATCACCCATTGAAACAAAGACGTAATAAAAGCCAGTATCAGAACTGTATATTACCTGAGCACCTTCATAGGCAGCCCCGTTTCCTCCGGCTATTATTTTACCGAAGGAATCCTCTTGGCTATCTGCTGGACAGTTCAGTTCATCACCATTGGCATCGACAGGCTTTAAAGAAAGTGAATCAACATACATTACAGCTATACCTCCCTTCCAGGAGCCATAAGTAAGTGCATAACATTCATTTCCGCCAATTGTATATGTCATAAGAGATCCATTTGCCACATCAAAGACAAATTCAGGGTCAATAGCACCAAAACCACCGGACCAGGAGCCCCCATCTAATTCAGTTCGGCTGATTGTGTCATAGGCACCGGTATTTAAACTTGGATATTTAGTGATTATATCTTCTTCAAAGGGGTCTTCACTGCGGTCAACAAAGGCATAGCGAACAAACATTGACTGTTCATATTCAACTCCAAGTTCAGAAAGGATTTTTGCAATCTTTTCATCTTTAGAGGCTGCTTCGTGGGCCGGATAAAAAGGTCCTTCGGCAGAGCTTGCAATTGCAAAGGTAATTGCCGCATTATGATGACTTCCATCTGAAGCTCCGACACAGATTCCGTGCAGCATATAATAAAGCCCATTCTGCTTGATTACAGTTGGCGCCCAGGAAGAAGCAAATAATTCGTCAAAATTACACCAGGCAAGAAATTGCTGATCCCAGTTGTCCTGAATCATGGATTTTCCAAGACTTTCCCAGTGAACTAAATCCTTAGACTTGCGGATTTGAAGTCCTTTTGCCCCACCGTTACCCATAGCAGCATCTGTGGAATATACGTAATAAGTACCGTCATCATCCTGAAAGAGCTTAGGGTCGTGGCAGTTTAAGCATTCCCATTCAGTTTGAGCTCCACTATTGGGGCGGGAATACTTCTTGTAAACAGCCAGATCTACATCTTTTTCCCCTTTTCCTTCTGATTTCTGTTTTGATTTAGAAGCTGAGCAGGAAGAAAGCAAAGCAAACATCGAAATAAAAAGAATTAGACTTCCTGAAATTTTCTTTTTCATAAAATCCTCCTGGAGATTTTTACTGGAATATAGGATATCCCTTATCATCATATTTTATACGTTTTACCCAAGTATGGCGATTAGGATCATAAAGAGCAAAAGCTAAGTCAACTTCAGCATAAGGTCTGGCGTGATAAATCAAATAATCTTCTTTTCTGTCACGAGAAGTGGTAAAGCTGTTATGACCAGGCCCGAAGATTCCTTTTTTCTCATCTGTTACAAAAACCGGCTTATCAAGCTTTGTCCAGACTTCTGCCTTGGTAAGGTCTGCACCTTCATCTGCTACTAACATTCCCATACAGTAAGTTGCATCTGTGGCACTGGCAGAAAAAGTAAGAAAAAGCTTTCCGTTATGTTTAAGCAAAGCGGGTCCTTCATTTACCTTAAAGCCCCTGCACTCCCAGTCATATTCCGGAATAGTTAAAAGGGTCTGAGGCAGCTTTAACTTTACAGGACTTTCCATTTCTGCTATGTAAAGAGCTGAATTTTCACTTCTTTCCTGGCGTTTTTGAGCCCAGACTGCATACCATTTTCCTTTATTTTCAAAAATAGTGGTATCCAGCATAAAAGAATCCCATTCAGCTTCTAAAATTCCTAATTCCTTCCATTCACCACAGAAAGGATCTGGAGAATCATTTTCCAGAACATAAGTCCGGATCCACCATGGATCTTCCGCGCGTCCAGCGGCAAAGTAAATATACCATTTACCCTTTATATAATGTAATTCCGGTGCCCAGATGTGCCAAGACATAGGACCTCCAGAATGTTTTCTCCAAATAACAAGAGGCTGAGCCTCTGACAATCCCTTTACAGACCAGGCCCGGCGCAATTCAATACGGTCATATTCAGGAACGGAAGCCGTAAAATAATAATATCCGTCCTGGTGATAATAGACATAGGGATCTGCTCTCTGTTCAATAAGCGGTTTTCTTTCATCCTCGTCTGTAATATCAGTGATATTCATAGTTAATCCCCAAAAAATCAATAATTTATAAAAAAAAGTTTAAAAAAAGACAGCCCGTCTCAAAGTAATATGAAAATCGAGCTGTCTTGTAAGAAAAATCCTGATAGTTCCTTCCAGAAATAATCCAGAAGGAAAACATTAGGAATCTATTTATTTAGAAATACCCTTGTACAAAGATGCAACTTCAGTTTCTGAATAAGCACGGCTAGCAAACAATACATCATCAAATTCTGCAATAGCATAAGGATCTGGCCAGTTAGAACGTCCGATATAAGCACCCTTGAAACCATTTAAGAGGTCTGTTGGAAGAGCCTGAGAACCGTTATTCATAACAAGCTTACCATTTACGAAGAGAGAAGCAACTTCATCACCGATTGTTACAGCGATATGAGTCCAAACTCCATCTTCAAGTACAGGTCCTGTTACAGAAACACTACCCTTTGCATTGTTTACATCAAGACGAATCTTTCCAGAACCACCTTCTTTACCAAGCCACCAGTCGTTTCCGCCTGCATCACCCATATCAAAGATACGAGACCAGTCAGCCATTCCATTTGATTTTACCCATGCAGAGAATGTAAAGCCATTTCCTGTAAGGATAGCCTGATTAAGGTCGATAAACTGTTCTGCTCCATTAAGAAGAAGAGCTTTTCCATTCTTTCCGTCTGTATATTCTGTTGCATTTGTTACAGAATCATTTCCAGCTCCAGATACATCCTTTGCTCCATCTTCACCATCAAATGAGTAGTAAGCAGTTACATTTGAATCAGCAGAGATTACAAATGGCTGAGCATTAGCAACATCTACAGCAGCGGCAGAGCCCTGAGCATTCTTAGAATAGATTTCGTTGATTTCTTCAGCAGAGAAAGCACGTTTTGCAACTACAACTTCATCAATTGCACCTTCCAAAAGTGGGTCAGCAACCCAGTTTGAACGTCCAACAAAGATTCCTGTTGCACCAGCAGCAAGGTCAGCAATAGAAACTGGCATATCTTTTTCTTCTGCAAGAGCACCGTTTACATAAAGTGCCATCTTACCATTGCCAATTGTCATAGCAAGATGTGTCCACTTCTTAATTGGTGTAAGAGGTGCGTTACAAGTAACTGCAGATGACTGTTCGTAAGCACAGAAAGTACCAGCCATACGACCGTCTACAGCAAGGAATACGTCCTTTGTTCCATCTCCACCACCGATATCAAATACACGCTGCCAGGTTTTCCAGGCACCAACCTTTACCCAGGCTGCCATTGTAAGACCTTCACCTGAAAGAACATTGTCTTCAAGAGAAATGTACTGTGTACCGTCAAGTACAAGAGCCTGTCCGCTTACACCTTCAGTCATCTGGAATCCATCCAGTGCATCCAATGCAGCATTTGTCTTAGCCTTTGAATGATCTACAATTTCATCATTTTCGATTGCTTCATCAAATGTAAAATAACCAACAACACTTGAATCAGAAGCAAGCTTTGACTTTCCGCCTTTTGCACAGCCAGCAAGAAGAGCTACTGCCGCAAGAGCAGCGGCACATACGATAAGTTTTTTCATTTTATCCTCCATAGGCCAAATCATAAGACCAGATTTATTACTTGTCAACTAATATTTTTGATTTTTATCGATTTTTTTTGATATTTTCCTTGACAATGGGCAAAAAGACCCCCTAATATTAGTTATTATCAAAAATTATTGAATAAATACCCTATTTAAAACAAGAATAGTGGTATCATTCCAAGGGGGATATATGAATAAAAAGAGATTTACAGTCATGACAGCGGCAATAACGGCCGCATGTCTTGGACTGGGAGGCCTGCTTTTTGCGGAAAATTCTGATACAAAGGCCCAGCTTACCGCTGATTTTACAAAGGAAAAGACTGAAATTAGTGAAAATCTCTTCGGAATTTTCTATGAAGATATAAATTATGCCGCAGACGGCGGTCTTTATGGAGAATTGATTCAAAACCGCTCCTTTGAATTCAAAAAATCACACCGCGGAGCAACAGAATCCTGGAAAAATGCCAATATAAAAGCAAAAAAACAGGCAAAATCAAAGGTAAAGGGAAAAAAAGATAATCCTCTTAATGAAAATAATCCAACCTATGCCCAAATAGAAGTAAAAAGAAAGTGGGATGGTATCGAAAATTCTGGATATAATGGAATCCCCCTGGAAGCAGGAAAGACCTACCCTCTTTCACTCTATCTTAGAAGTCCTGATAAAAAAATCAAAAAGGCTATGATTGTAATTGGCTCCAAAGAAAAAAAGGCCAGGCTTACAAAAATTAAGGTAAAGAAAATTACAAATGAATGGCAGAAATTTACTTTTGATGTAACTCCTGCAGAAAGTACAGAAAATGGCTTTATCGGAATCTATGCCGGACGCTGGAGAGGAACTCTGGATATAGATTTTGTTTCCCTTTTCCGTGCTGATATCTATAAAAACGAAGAAAACGGACTTCGTCAGGACCTGGCACAGATGCTGGAAGACCTTCACCCGGCTTTTGTCCGCTTCCCTGGAGGTTGTCTTGTAGAAGGTTCCCGCCTTTCTGACCGCTATCAATGGAAAAACACAATTGGACCTGTTGAAGAACGTGTGGAAGAACTGAACTTCTGGAACTACCAGCAGTCAATGGGAATAGGTTTTTATGAATATTTCCGACTTTGTGAGGATATTGGAGCAGAACCAATCCCAATTATTAACTGCGGTATTTCCTTTGCCGGGGAAAATAATAATGAAGCTGACGTTCCTATGGACCAGATGGACTCTTATGCTCAGGACGCACTGGATTTAATTGAGTGGGCCACAGGTCCTGCAACTTCAACCTGGGGTAAAAAACGCGCAGACCAGGGACATCCTCAGCCTTTTAAACTCAATTATCTGGGAATCGGAAACGAAAATGGCCGTGAACACTATTATGAACGCTATAAATACATTGCAGATAAGGTTCGCGAAAAGTATCCTGATATTAAATTGATAATGTCTTCCGGTGCCTTCCCTAGTGATGACACCTTCTACAATACTTGGAAACAGGTACGAAAATGGGAAGCCGATCCTTCTTCTGAAACTATCGTTGACCTGGTTGACGAGCACTATTATTGTCCACCTGCCTGGTTCCTTTCTAATACAGGAAGATATGATGTATCTGACTTCTACCCACGCGGAAAAGGACAGCCTAAAGTATTTGTAGGAGAATTTGCTTCACAGGTAGAAAATAAAAAAGGCGGAACAAAGAAACCAAGTACACTTTATGCTGCAGTTACAGCCGCCGCTTATATGACAAGCCTTGAGCGTAATGGAGATATAGTTGAAATTGCCTCTTACGCCCCTCTTTTTGCCAGGGAAAACAACTATCAGTGGTCACCGGATATGATCTGGTTTACTAATACTCAAGTATATGGAACTCCGGACTATTATGTTCAGCAGCTCTTTATGAATAATAAAGCTGATAAAACAGTTGCCTACCAGCTTACTCAGCCGGAATCTGATAAAGAAAAGGCTTATATTGGAGGAAGTATTGGACTTGGTTCCTGGTCAACAACTGTTGAATACAAGGATATCACTGTAACAGACAAAATCAGTGGAAACATCACCTATAATTCAAAGACTTCTTCTGATTTATCTGCTTTTGATTCACTTTCTGGAGCCTGGGACTTTAAGGATGGCAGCATAATTGGTTCTTCTTCCAGTGAAAATTGCCGCCTGGTTATGAAGGGAGACGGAAGTCAGCATTATGTTCTTCAGTTAAAGGCAAAGAAAACCGGAGGAAACGAAGGATTTCTAGTTATGTTCGGCCATAAGGACGGTTCCTTCTACTGGTGGAATCTTGGAGGCTGGTCTAATACTAAGTGCTGTGTAGAAAAAGGAACTGCAGCTGCCCGTTCTGTAATTGGAAATACTGAAGCAATCACAATTGAAAACGGAAAGTGGTATGACATTAAAATTGAAGTTAATGGAGAAAGCTATAAATGCTATCTGGACGGAAATCTGATTCATGATTTTACTGATGTTTTGAATTTTTCTCCGATTTACGCACATGTTGGAGAAAGCCAAAACGAAATCATCGTAAAGCTAGTAAATGTAAGCGAAGAAGCTCTTGACGTTGATGTAAATCTGAAAGGATGTGAAGGTCTTGCAAAGGATGCTAAGGTTATTGTAATCAGCGGAAATCCAGATGATGAAAATTCTTATGAAAATCCTAAGCTGATTGCTCCGGTAGAAGAAAAGCTTTCGGAAATTGGCGAAAAGTTCACATATAGGACAAAGCCTACTTCGGTTTCAGTTATTAAAATCAACAAAAATTGATTTACATAGACAAAAGTAAGATTTCAGAATATACTAGGATTTATTATGGAAGAAGTTGAAACGACAATAGTAATTAATCCCCTTGAGGATTTAAATAAAATAAAGGCATTGGCTTCCGAGCCAAGAATCCAGATGCTGGATTTGCTTAGAAAAAAAACCTGCAACATAAATGAAATCTCTGAAGCTCTAAAGCTGCCTCAGTCTACGGTTGCAACCCACATTTCTATTCTTGAAGATGCCGGTTTGCTCGTTACAGAATCAGTTAAAGCTAAAAAAGGAAATCAGAAATTATGTAAACCAGCTTTTAAGGAGCTTTTAGTACAATTTCCTGAAGAAAAAAGCAACGAAAAGAATGTCATTGAAGTTGAAATGCCTATTGGAATCTTTACTGATTGTCAGGTTACAGCCCCATGCGGACTCTGTTCTTCAGATAAAATCATTGGATTTTTGGATATACCAGACTCCTTTCTTAATCCAGACCGCATGAAAGCAGGCCTTTTGTGGTGTGGAAGCGGTTATTTTGAGTATAAATTCCCAAATAACACCATGTATGACCAGAAAAAACTGCAAAAACTGGAAATAAGCATGGAGCTTTCTTCTGAAACTCCCGGTACAAATTCTAACTGGCCTTCAGACATTACTGTTTGGGTAAACAGAACTGAAATTGGAACCTGGACTTCACCAGGAGACTTCGGTGATAAAAGAGGAAAGTACACCCCTGAATGGTGGAAGCTGGAAGGCTCCCAGTATGGTCTTCTGAAGAATTTTTACATTACAAATGAAGGCAGCTTTATTGACGGTGTAAAGATTTCTGATGTAACAATCAGTGACCTGCATATTGCAGAGCATCACTCTATCCGCGTAAAGGTTGGAGTAAAAGAAAATGCTGTACACATGGGTGGAATGAATATCTTTGGTCGTGGATTTGGAAACTATGATCAGGGAATAATCCTTCGCTCTTACTTCGCTGACTAAAAATCAGACTAAAATCAGCATACCAGAAGATCTTACTTCAAAAATAATTGATAAATATCAAATATTTTAGTTGTAAACATAATAGGACGGTGATATAATGTTCTCATAAAACGTTTAATGAGGTTTTTATGAGACATAATATCATCGTCGATACTAACGATAAAAAATCAACAATTAGTCCAGATATATACGGACACTTTTCAGAACACCTGGGACGCTGTATTTACGGAGGCTTCTGGGTTGGAAAAGATTCTCCAATTCCTAACATTAATGGCTACAGAAAGGACGTTCTTAAGGCCTTTAAAGATATAAACATTCCAAATCTTCGCTGGCCAGGCGGATGCTTTGCCGATGAATACCACTGGAAGGACGGAATTGGTCCAAAAGAAAATCGTAAAAGAATGATTAACACCCACTGGGGCGGAGTTGTTGAAGACAACAGCTTTGGTACTCACGAATTTATGGGCCTTTGTGATGAGCTTGGCTGTAAGCCTTATATCTGCGGAAACGTAGGAAGCGGCACTGTTCAGGAAATGGACGAATGGGTTGAATATATGACCTTCAGCGGAGAATCTCCTATGTCCAGCCTCCGAGAGCAAAACGGTCACAAAGAAGCCTGGAAGATTCCATTCTTTGGAGTTGGAAACGAAAACTGGGGCTGCGGTGGAAATATGCGCCCTGAATACTATGCCGATCTTTACCGCCGCTTCCAGACTTATGTACGCCAGTACGGCCCTGACAAGATTCAGAAAATTGCAGGCGGTCCAAACATTGATGACTACAACTGGACAGATGTTGTTATGAAGAATGCCCACTGGCTTATGGACGGACTTTCCCTCCACTACTACACCTACGAATACCGCTGGGAAGACAAGCGTTCAGCCACAAACTTTGACGACAAGGGCTGGTACCGCACATTAAAGAATGCCTTCCGCACAGACGAGCTTGTTCGCCGACACAGCGAAATTATGGATAAATACGATCCTGCAAAAAGAGTAAGTCTTGTTGTAGACGAATGGGGCTGCTGGCACGAAGTAGAACCTGGAACAAATCCGGGCTTCCTTTATCAGCAGAATTCAGTACGAGATGCTCTTGTAGCAGGTATCCACCTTAATATCTTTAATAACCATTCAGACCGAGTAAGAATTGCAAATATTGCCCAGGCTGTAAATGTACTCCAGTCTCCAGTTCTTACAGAAGGCGATAAAATGGTACTTACCCCAACCTGGTACGTTTTCCATATGTACAAGGACCACATGGGAGCTACACTCCTTGGTTCTACAGCCGCAAGTGCAAGTGCCGGCTTTGAAAGTGAAGACGAAAAGATTAAGGTTCCAGGACTCAATGTTTCTGCGTCAGAAAAGAAGGACGAAAAATCCGGAAAAACTGCTTACCTGGTTACAGTATGTAATTCAGATCTTTACGATACAAA
>JAIKYB010000186.1 GCA_024683675.1 Treponema sp. | reverse complement strand
CATCCGTATAGCTATTACAAGCAGACAGAAGAAATAAAAACAAAAGACAAAATATCCACAAAATTCCTATACAAAAGTTCTTTTTCATTTAGATTCTCCTAATACAAAGCAAGACCGAAAGGATCAGTCCAGGAAGATTGGTCGGAATAAATAATACGACTTACATAAAGATAATCAGCTGTATAAAGCTCTTCAGGACGATAAGAAAAAAACTGATCTAAAGGTAAAAGCATTTGACTGCTTTCTCCGGGACCAATCTCCTTTTCAACAGAAATAACTATATTACTTCTACAAAAAGAGGCAGGTTCTCCATCTTCATCAAAAACATAAAAAGCAATAGTAAATGTTTTTACAGTCTTTTCACTACGATTATGAAAGGAAAGATTAAGCCCCGCAATTTCATAGTCCGGACTTTCCTCCATTTCTATAGAAGAAGAGATTAAATAAGGAACAATATCCTTAGAAAAGCCCTTACAGCCAGTCAACATGAAAATCAAAAACAGGAGTAAAATTTTATAAATTTTCATTTTCGACCTCCCTTTGTAATACTTTCTTCAGAGCTTCAATTTCTTCCCAAGAGGAATAAGAATAAGCCTTACTGATTTTAGAAAGCCTTTTCAGATAAGCCTGAGCATCCTTTTTTTTCCCTTCAGCAATTTTTCCGCAGGCCTTATAAAACAGGATAGCAAGCTCTCCGCTACTATTTTTGGAAAGAGTAATATTATCAAGGATATCAAACATCTGATCATATTGACCGCAAAGCATTTTTTCTTCTGCACAGTCCAAAAGATAATCCATACTGTTAATCTGACAGCAAAAAATACCCTTTGAATCTGAAAATCTGTATTTCTGAGCCTTCAAAAGGCCATAATTTGTCTTTTCTGCAGAAATCTCATAGCTGCCAGAAGGAAGATCATAAAAGGTAAAAATTCCGCCAGCATTTGTAGTAACCTTTTGCAGGCAGACAGGCCCCTTCCAGCAGCTGACAACAGCATTTTCAACAGGATGATTATTTTCATCAACTAAAAGGCCAGAAAGGTTACCCATTCCCTGAAAAGATGGTTTACTTGCACAGCCATAAGAAATCATTAGTAAATAAAAAACATAAAGTCCAAGAATAATTCTTTTTGATTTGTCTACAGATACTTTCATAAGCCCTCCTTCAAAATAAGACTTTCCATTTTGCCCTTATCATTTTTATAATAAATTACTCGCTCTCCATTTTCTTTTATTACTTCACCAACCTTATTCTTAAGAGCAGGAATTGTGCCAGCTTTCTTTTGGGGAGCTGACTTTACATTAAGAGGACTTTTCTGACCATGGGAAGCAAAAAAATTGCTATCAGCTAATTCCAGCAGACAGTTTCTTCTTCCGGAGCCTTCCTCCTTCATGATCTTGAGCTCTACTTCAAATGCCCCTCCCTCTTCCCTGCCAATTTTTACATGCAGAGGAAAAAGCTCCTTTTCCATAAATATATTTCCCAGCCCCTCGAAAAGCCTTTTCCCATCACCGGAAAAAGAAAAAGACAAACAATAAGGTTGTCCACTTTCTAGCCTTATCTGACATGCTTCCTTTAACAGATGCTGACGGATTAAGGCCCTTGCATCATCCAGATAATCTACTTCTTCAAGCTTATATATCACTTTCCGGCAATGTATATCTGCCTTCAGATATGGCCTTCCATTCCTGTAAGACAAAGAAGACAATTGCAGCTCAGAGTTCTTAAAACCCTGGTAAAGCTCTTCCGGATATATACCCTCTAAGGAAAGACTGATTTTTTCATAACCACCATCTGAAGCCCAGTCAAAAGATAAGACAGCCTCTTCCCGCCCGGAAAACAGATGGAGGAAGGTGGAGAATAAGGGGGAACTTTCGGGGAGAGAGGTAGCACCTGGAAGGGGCACACCAGCTCCCCAAGCCGCCTCACCCCTAGGTGACGTATCTCTAATAAGTGCATTCCCCGTAAGTGCCGCTCCACCTGTAAGTGCCGTGTCTCCAGTAAGTGCCGTGTCTCTAGTAAGTGCCGCTCCACCCGTAAGTTCCCCTTCCATCTCAGGCCCCTCTACCTCACCAGGCAGGACCTTCTCAGAGTCCAAGCCCCCTGCATCCCTAAGCTCATTTCCCGTAACATTCCCCATCTCCTTCCCATCCAATCCTCTATCCAAAAATCCTCTTGATAAAAGCATAGAAATCAAGGCCACTAAAATTATCCCGCTCCCCCAATAGACGGCAAAGCCAGGTCTTACAAATCGTCTTCCCCTGATATTTTCAAGCTTTAAGCCCAAAAAGGCTGCTTTCCCAAGGTTATTACGAAAGCGGGCATAGGAAAGTCTGCTCATAACAATCAAATCAGCCAGCAGGCCCCTCTTAGAAGGCTTTATTTTCAAGTCATAACAATATTCATCAGAAAAACAGGGATGTCTTTTTAACAACTCAGTAAAAAGATAAGTTCTTCTTTGATGACCAAAAATTTTTAGCAGAGGAAGAGGAAACTCATATCTTTCATAAATCTCCTCAGGAACAAGTTCATTTTTCCAGCCCATAACTTTCTTCCGGATATGCTCCAGGACGGCAATAGACTTCTCCCGATAAATCATTATTTTTCCAGCTTCCATATAAAAGAACTCCACTTTTTACAGGCAAAAAAGAAGCAGCATCAGCCCAGGCAATATAATCCAAAGTCCACATAGCTTTACAGCTTTTTTGCCATTCATTTAGTGAAGGAAATCCCATTCCATCACAAGTATTTATAAAACTTTGCGAAATAAAAGAGATACTATCCTTCTGATAAGAAAGTTCAGATTCTCTTTTATCAAGCTCAATAAAGCTTTTACTAAAACGAAGGACAGCAGCAGAAATCATAGAAAGAAGCAGCATGATATAGATAAGATCAATAAACTTCATAATCTGCCATCCTCATCAATTTTTCATTATTTTCTTCCAGACTCTGTCTAACCAGCTGTAATTCCTTTTCCTTTACTTTTATATGCATACTTTTAGCAGACAGCAGGCTTCCAAAGAGACTAACTATAAAAATCAGAAAAACTGATGAAAATGCCCATAGCTTTTTATTTCCAGGAAACAATATCACAGGCTTCCCCCTGACCGCCCTTCTTTTTATCTGCTCCATATGACATAAGTACAAAGGGCAGATTCTCAGGTACCTCTGACGGCATAAGGGAGCTTTCAGCGCTGATATACTCAAAATTGGTTCCCCAAGGATCTGCACCGGGTTCACGGTCAAGGTATGGTCCCTGCCAATTTTCCGGAACAGGATAGAGAACTGGCCTTTCCCAGAGCGCAGAGAGCCCCTGCTCTGAAGTCGGGAATCTTCCACAGTCAAGGAAGTAGGCCTGTA
Source organism: Treponema sp. (assembly GCA_024683675.1). Taxonomy (GTDB): domain Bacteria; phylum Spirochaetota; class Spirochaetia; order Treponematales; family Treponemataceae; genus Treponema_D. The sequence continues at coordinate 15,851 of JAIKYB010000186.1, read as the reverse complement.
AGGCTGAACTGAACTGGTCAATTTGCGACCTCGCTGACGTTTTCTTCGCCATCGATATGAGTTTCGTGGCCGAAACGACACTCCCCGCCGATAAAACAGCCCCGATGGCAAGGACAGCAAGGGTTTCAACAAATGTAAATCCTTCTGCCCTGGTCTTTTGTTTTTTTCTGTTTTTCCCATAAAAAAACACCTCCTTCTTTTTCATATATACCTCCACCTCTAAAGCCAATTCATATCATTCATAAAGGGCATAAAAATATGAATGACTAAAATTAAAAGAAATACTCCCGTAAAGCTGATAAAAACAGGCTCAATCAAAGAAAGACAGATTTTTCTACGTTGTAAATACCTTTCCTTCTGCAAAGCTGCCAGTTTTGAAAACACATCATTTCTTCTATCTCCCTTTTCTGCGTAATATAAAAGCTCACTATCCCTGCGTTTTAAAAGCAGAGCTTCACTTAAAGGAATTCCGTATTCCAATTTGACTTTCGCCCTGGTGAACTTTACCCCCAGTCTGGAATGAACCCCCACCAGCTCCGCCGCAAAGCCAATAGCAGAGGCAATCGAATGTCCGGAATGCAGAAGAAAATCAACAGCAAAAAATGCATCTAAAAGAGAATCCTCCTTTAAGCATTTCCAAATAATAAGAAAAACCGCGAAAGACAAGAGCAGCAATAGAAGAAAGGCCCAGATTATACTAGAATCCACCTGATTTCCCGTATACTTAAGTAAAAAGCCGCCTGCAAAGAAAGCAATTAAAATGATAAAAAGAGGATAAACAGAAACTTCTGCAAGTCTTACCCTGCTTTCATGCTGCCTGTCACATCTTGCCTTCAAAAAAGCTACAGTTTCAGTCAGATTACCGGATTTTTCTGCCAGCATTACAAAAGAAATATAAAGAGGATTAAAAGTGATATAAGGACATTCACTTAAAGCATTTGAAAGTAGATTACCTTCCTTCAGTGCCTCTAGTAAAAAGCCGGCAGTTTTTCTTAAACGCAGGCTTTTTCCCCGACTTATTGCCTCCAAAGCCTGAGAAAGCTCCAGCCCCTGCTTTACAAAAAGCTCATCCAAGGCGTCTGTTATTCTTTTTATCATCTCTACCACCATTCCAGACTCTATAAAGGGGCTTTTTCTTTTTATAATTCATCCCCATTATTTCAATTGAAGTATTTAAGCCCTTACAATAATTATTGTTATGAGAAAAGTGCCTGTCTAATTCTTCCATTGGAAGCTCCTTTTCCACACAATTAGAAAAATCTTCATCCACAAGAGAAACATCCGCAAAAAGTATTGTTTCCTCTCCCAAATATTCCAGCTCCTGGCAGATTACCCCCTTTAATATTGATGACAGAATCCTTTTATCCGCCCCAAGATTTTCCATTCTTAAAAAAGCTTCCATTGGACTTGAAGTATGTAAGGTCGCGATAACAAGATGCCCGGTCATGGCAGCCCGAAGGGCAGTTTGCGCAGAAAGCTCATCTCTGATTTCACCAATCATAATTACATCCGGATCCTGCCTGAAAATGTGAACAAGACAATCCTGAAAAGAATTATCCATGGCAGAATCAATCTGTATCTGACTAACATAAGGAATTACGTATTCAGGAGGATCTTCCATACTTATAATCTTCTTTTTCCCAAAGGATTTTTTTTGAATATCAGTAAGGATTGCAGCAGCCGTTGTTGATTTTCCAGCCCCGGTTGGCCCGCAAATTAAAAGCAGACCATTTTTCATAGCCTCAAAGCCTTCTATAATTTCTACTTGAGAATCCAGAAAACCAAGTAAATTCAAATCTAAAGGTAGTCTACTTGTATCTAAAAGCCTAAGGACAATAGACTCCTCATACATAAGCTTTTCATTATAAACAGGCATGGAAGACACCCTTACAAAAATTGGTTTGTTATTTCCATAAGAAAAATGCCCGTCCTGGCTGCGTCTTTTTTCCAGAAGATTCATTCCAGCCAGCAGCTTTATTCTCTGAATAAGCTCAGAAGCCTTATCCTCCTGCAAATACATAAAGGCCTCCAAACTGCCATTAATTCTAAGTCTTACATCCCCCTTTTCAATATGCACGTCCGAAGCTCCCTTATCACGCGCTTCGCATAAAATTGTATCCAGCATAATTACAGCTGCGGCATCACTTTTATTTGCACCAGACTTTTCCTCCAGCTGCTCAGGAGCTCTTTCTTCATTAAATCTTTTAGACACGTAATTTCTTACAAGCTCATGCTGACAAGCCTCAAAACTTACCTTAGGAAGATTTCTATAAGCATCCGGACAATCCTCCATAGAAAGTACATATTCAATATGCCGCTGAAATGCCCTTCGCAATCTGCCCTGCAGAATAAGGTCATTAATATTTTCAACCCAAAAACAAATCTCTGCACAATCCTGCTCCTTTACCGCAGTCCCATTAAAAAGACAGTAGGCAGGCGCAAGCTTAAATTCATATTTATCCATTACATACCCCCCTCTTTTTGCAAAAGGCCAGTGATATGGCGAGTTTTTTCACTAAGCCATTTTTCATCATATAAATCCTTTTCAGCCTCCACCTGATCCAGTAAATGAGGCACCAGATAAATTACCATCTGATCTTTCTGCGAAGATTTCCCCCTGGATTTAAATAACCAGCCTAAAAGAGGAAGCTTAGACAAAAAAGGCGTTCTCTTTATATTTTCTTCATCAGAATCCTGAACAAGGCCACTTAAAATAATAGGTTCACCTGATTTTCCACAGACCTCGGTTGTTACAAGCTTTTCACTTGTAGGCGGAGGATTTCCTGTAGAAGAAGAGGTATCAAGTCCCTGCCGTGAAATCGAAGCCGATACACTTGTAGTTATCATGCCTTCTCCACTAACCCAGCCCAGCACTTCAAGCTTAATTCCGGAAGACAGTTCTCTGGTAACTCCGGAATAAATTGGCTTTCCGGTATCTGGATCAACATTATTATCCCTGTACCTGTAGGTGTTTGTGCTTTGAAAAGTTATCTGCTTACCCGATACCCCATGCAAAGTCGTATCAGCAAAAACCTTACTCCGGTTTTCTTCTATAGAGTTCTGTAAACCTGCCGCAAAGGTCAAACCAAAAGCTGTAACCACATTCATATTCAGGCTCATTACAGAACCAAGACTTACAGAAGCATCATTTCTATCTCCCAGGGAACGCACCTTTGCACCCAGACTTGTTGCCCACTGATTCTGCTTCACATCGTCGTACTGCAAAATTAAAAGGTCATAACTAAGCCTGGCCAAGGGCCTGTCACAAACTTCAATCTGTTTACATAAATTCTTATAAGCCTCTTCTGTTCCATTAAAATACAAACAGGATTTATCATCGGCTGCAATTAAAGCTTCCCTGTCAATGTCAGGAGGAAGATACTCAAGCAATTCCTTTGGCTTGATATATTTCAAGTTCACAAGATAGGTAGATTTTTGGACATCCAGCTCACCTATCAACTGATTTATTTGAAGAGCCTCCTTTTCATTGCAATTACAAAGAAAGCCTTCATTATTTTGCAAAACTATTGTTTCCAGCTTTGCAAATTTCATCGAAAGAAGAGGAAGTATATCTTTGGATTTTGCAAAACATAAGGGGAATTTTTGCCAGTGTCTATTTTTGGAAAGCAGAGAGTTTTTGGTATTTCCGTCAGCGTAGATATAATAAATATCATCCTCTTCAAAAAATCCATATCCATTCTGCGAGCAAAGCTTATCGAGGGTCCCGTCAAAATCTAAGCCATAAAAAAAAGAACGCATCACTTTCACTTCGCCATTTCCCAGCAGACAAAAGCCGGGACCTTCCTTCTTCAAAGAAAAGAGCCTTTCTACTACCTCTGAAAAAAGAACATCCTTCACATCCACAAAAAAAGCACCATTCTCATTCTGATTTACCATCAAAGTCCCCTCGTCCAAAGCCGAAAAAGAACCCCCGGAGTTTTTCCAATTGTCAGTCTTCTTAGAAATATGTAAGCCGCCTTCAAGCACTTTAAGCTCATAATTTCCAAAAACTCTAGCCAAATTCTCCACCATTGCAGTCTTTTCCTGTGCTCTCAAATGAACAGAAAGCTTCTGCGCAGGCAAGGAATCATAAGTGATAGCAAAATCACAAACAACAGATAACTTTTCCACAATCTGAGCAGGAAGTAAATCGCACGCATCCAGATTAAACAGGCCGTTTTCTTCCCATGCCTTAAATTTACTTACAACCCACATCTTTTCCTCACGTCTAACAAACAATCTGTTTCCCAACAAAAAAGCATCAAAAGCAGAATTAAAATCACTTCCTGTAAATTTCAAATCCCCGCGTCCACTGACAGTGTCATCAGGTACAATCGAAATCCCGGTATCTAAAGAAACCGCATACAGAATGTCCTTAATTTCACAATCCGAAAAATCCCAAGTAAAATACCCCTTACCACCAACCGCAAATAAAGGAAAAAGAGCCATAATAATCAAAATCATCAGACCGCGCTTCATCAGCTTTAGGCTAGAAAAAATTGTTTCCAAAGACATATACCTCCTATATATATACTTGCTTTTTTTTGTCACTTTTCCCGATTTTTCAGAAAAAAAATTGATTTTTTTTTATTATTTTTATGTTTTTTTCCCAGAAGCCGATAATTCAAGTATGAAAATACGAAAATTTTTGATTATTTCGGCAGCCCTCTTTGCCCTAGGCTCTACAAAGCTTTTTGCTGCTGATCCAATTGAATATCAGAATTATGACCTGGACTTGCTGCTTCATGAAATCAGTGAGCCAATGGCCCCTGTAATTACAGAAGATTACATTATTTTCACAGCAGACCCGAAATATCGTTATGCGGGAATTGCTTTTGATTTTGAAGATTATCAGATTATTCATCCCTTTCAGATTCTTTCTCAAACAGACGAAAATGAGAAAAAAACACGCTGGCATATGTTTTACTGCTATGAAAGAAAGCATGAATTTACAAGTCTGAAATACCGTTTAATTTTAGATGGTCTATGGACAACAGATCCATTAAATCCAAATAAGGTTTATGATGACAATGTAAATCTTTATTTTTCAAAGGTTGAAGTTCCTGATGGAGTAAAGATTTATACAAATACAAAAAAGGATGATAAAGTTCATTTTATCTACAAGGGAGAAAGTGGACAAAAAATCCATCTGGGAGGCACCTTCACTAACTGGGACCCTTGGATTTATCAGTTAAATGAAACAAGTCCAGGACTTTACGAGCTGGACCTGCCTTTAGCATCTGGAAAATATTATTACAATTATTATATTGGCCTTACGCCAGTTCTGGACAATACAAATCCGGAAAAAATCTACACCAACGACGGCAGAAGCGCATCTGTAATCGTTGTAGACTAAAAAAAAGCTTCTGTACTTTCAAAGCACAGAAGCTTTTTTTATTATCTGAATCTCTTTGCCATTTCCTGCAGCTTCTTCATATCCATGCCCTTAAGAGCACTTGGATCTAAACCACCAAGACCACCGGCACCGCCCATTCCTCCCATCATAGAAGGATCAAGACCAAGCTGATTCATCATACGGCCCTGCATTCCCTTATTGCGGCTTACCTTCTTCATCATCAGCTTTGTTTTTTCAAATTGCTTCAAAAGCTTATTTACATCAGCCACAGTGGTTCCGCTTCCCTTAGCAATACGCTTGCGTCGGCTAGGACCAATAATCAGATGATTAAGACGCTCTTTATAAGTCATAGACTGGATAATAGCTTCATTTTTCTTCATTCCACCCATATCCAGCTGAGAAGCATCCATTCCGTTCATTCCAGGAATCATATCAATAATAGACTGCATGCTTCCCATCTTTTTTACAGACTGGAACTGTTCAAGCATATCCTGAAGGGTAAATTCATTTCTCTGCAGTTTTTTCTGCATTTTAAGAGCAGCTTCTGCATCAACAGTTTCCTGAGCCTTTTCAACAAGGGAAACAACATCACCCATACCAAGAATGCGGGAAGCAATTCTTTCAGGATGGAATACTTCAAAATCTTCAGTTTTTTCACCAGTACCAATAAAGAGGATTGGTTTACCAGTAATTGTTTTAAGAGAAAGAGCCGCACCACCACGGGCATCTGAGTCAAATTTTGTAAGAATAACACCTGTAAGGCCAAGCTGTTCATCAAAAGACTTAGCAATATCAACTGCATTCTGACCAGTCATTGAATCTGCAACAAGAAGAACTTCAACAGGAGAAGTTTCCTTCTTAATTTTAACAAGCTCTGCCATCATAGCTTCATCAATCTGAAGTCGTCCGGCAGTATCTATAATGATTGTGTCATAGCCGTTTTTTCGTGCAAAATCAATTGACTCGCGGGCATTTTTTACAGCATCCTTGTTATTTTCTTTATAAACAGGAACGCCAATTTTCTGTCCCAACTGAGAAAGCTGTTCAACAGCGGCAGGTCGGACCAGGTCACAGGCTGCAAGCATTGGCTTACGTCCTTCTTTTAAAAGACGGGCAGCAAGCTTATGAGCAGCAGTTGTTTTACCAGCACCCTGCAAACCAAGCATAAGAATAACAGACTGAGTATCAGGCCCCTTCAAATGAAGGTCCTGCTTAGTATCACCCAGCATTGAAACCATCTTATCATAGATGATTTTTGTAAACTGCTGGCCCGGATCAACGGCTTTAAGAACCTTTTCACCCTTTGCTTCTTCTATAGTTGAATTAACAAAGCGTCTAACAACACGAAGATTAACATCGGCCTCAAGAAGGGCCATCTTAATTTCTTCAACTGTATCTTCAATGTTTTTTTCAGTAATTGTTGATTTACCACTTAAGGTTTTTACAATACTACTAAAGGTTCCTGTGATTTTCTCTAACATTTTCCTATCCTATGGATTATCTTACTAAAGTTTTTAATATTTCAGTGATTGTTGCTTCTTTATTTAAAATCTTAAAGAGTGCATCACAAATAGGAAGTTTAATATCCTTTTTCTGTGCAATTTGATGGACATATTTACATGCAATTGCACCTTCAGGCAAGTATCCAATCTTACCTACATTTGCAATTAAATCATCAATGTCCTTGAATTTAGAAAGCATATCAGTTTTGATAATATCCTGACCAAAACGACGGTTTCTTCCATACTTACTCTTACAAGTTACATCCAGGTCCCCTACACCAGAAATAGAAGTAAAGGTTTCTGCATGACTTGCACCCATTGCAAAACCAAGAGTCTGAATTTCATTCAAACCAGCAGCAAGAAGAAGACTTTCTGTATTATCTCCAATAAAATCAGAAGTTTCAGAAAGGGCATCCAAAGCACCATAAACTACAGCAACAACGTTTTTAGCGGCAGCACAAATCTGAACACCAACAACATCAAAGCTGGAGAATACCATAAGGCCTGGAACCTTAAGAAGCTCACGTACTTTTATTGAATTTTTTGGATTTAAGGAAGCTGCTACAAGACCTGTAATTTTTCCCATAGCAACCTCTTCTGCGTGACTAGGTCCTGCAACATAAACAGTGCAGTCCTTGTAAAATTCAGGAAGAACAGATTCCATTGTTTCCAGAACAAGCTTTGGACCTTCTTCTGAAGGAACAAAACCTTTAGTTACAGAAGCAATGATTGTTGAACCATCTGCAATAGAAGGAATATCCTTAATTTTTGCCATTGTGCTGGCCAAAAACAAAGAAGGAGAAGCAATAAAAAGGAATTCCTTATTAGAAGCTACCTCTATAATATCCTTCGAACAGGTAATTGTCGGATTTAATTTATATCCCGGCAAAAATTTCTTATTTTCATGCTCATTGTTGATTGAATCTACGACCTCATCTTCAAGAGCCCAGATTGAAACTTTATTATTGCCACGTGCAATGGCCTGCGCCATACCTGTACCCCAGGCACCGCCGCCAATTACTCCGACAGATTTTCCTTCCATCATTAGTACCAGCCGTCCTCACAATCTTTCCAATCAATTAACTCTTCCGGCTTGAACCAGAGGTTAATTTCGCGTTCTGCGCTTTCATCGCTGTCAGAAGCGTGGATAATATTTCTATCAGTATGAATACAGTAATCACCACGGATTGTTCCTGGCACAGCTTCTGTTGGCTTTGTTGCACCACAAACCTTTCTCATAAGAGTAACACAGTCATCAGCCTGCCAAACCATAGCAATTACAGGGCCTGATGTTACGTAATCAACTAAATCCTTGTAAAAAGGTTTTCCATTGTGCTCTGCATAATGAGAACTTGCCAGATTTTCATCTACATTTACCATTTTTAAGCCAACAAGCTTAAATCCTTTCTTTTCAAGGCGTTCAATAACTTCGCCTACCAGACGGCGATTAATTACGCCCGGCTTCAACATTGTAAAACATCTACTCATAATATTATGATTATATAGAAAGCTAAAACTCTTTTCAATATGACCGGCCTTTATAAACTGGCCTATGCATGAGAAGCCAGAGCCTTTTCTACTTTTTCTATAATTTGATCTGGAGTGGAAGCCCCGGCTGTAATTCCGACCGAAGAAAGAGTAAAGAAAACCTGAGGAATATCTTTGTCACTTTGAATATGAGCCGCATATTTACAGTTTTCTGTAGCAGTCTGAAAAAGCCTCTTTGTATTTGCAGAACTTTTTCCGCCTACAACAAGAACCCCTTCTACTTGAGAACAAAGTTCCTTCAAAGCTTTCTGTCTTTCATTTGTTGCAGGGCAAATTGTATTCATTACAGCAATATTTTTAAAACGCCCCTTAAAAAGCTCCTCAATTTTTTCAAATTCCTTGGGACTGTAGGTTGTCTGACTCAAAAGAATTACATTTTTACTATCTGCATCGTCTAATTCAAAAGACTGAGCTTCATTATAATCCTGAAGCTGACTGAAATTTGAACCTGCATAGCCGGCAATACCAATTACTTCTCCGTGATTTCGGTCTCCGGTAAGTACAACATAATCATCCTGATTCGAATATCTTTCTACCATTTTCTGACTTGCTTTTACACGCGGACAGGTTGCATCAATTATACGGCAATCTCTTGCTTCCAAGGCTTTTATAACCTGAGGAGCAACCCCATGAGCGCGAATTATCACCACACTGCCCTTTTCTACAGAAGCCAGGTCCTTTTCATATAAAATAGAAAGCCCCTTCCTTTCCAATTCTAAAAGAGCATTTTCGTTATGAATAAGGGGACCTAAAGAAAAGACCTTTTGACCGGGATTTTCGGAAAGAGCCTTTTCGGCAAGCTCTACAGCACGGCGGACACCAAAACAAAATCCCAAAACAGAAGCACGGATAATTTTCATGCTGTGATTATAACAAAAAAAGGGACTGTCTAACAAGTTTAATAAAACTTATCAGGCAGTCCCTTCTATGACCTAAAAGCGGTTTATTTTATTCTTCAGAAGTATTCTTCAAAGAATGATGTACACCAAATTCTGGTTTCCAGTTTTTTCTTGAAGCACTGATGAATGCACTTGAAATAAAGATTGAAGAGTACATACCACTAATCAAACCTACAATCATTGCAAGAGAGAAGTCCTTGATGCTTCCTGTTGTAAATACATAAAGGGAAACAACAGCGAACAAAGTTGTAACAGTAGTAAGAATAGAACGTAAGAGAGTATCGTTCAAAGACTTATTCAAAATATCATTAAAGCTCTTAGCTTCTGGCATCATCTTAAGATTGTAGCGGATGCGGTCCAAGATAACGACAGTTGCGTTGATAGAATAACCAATGATTGTCAAAACTGCAGCAAGAACAGTAGTAGAGAATTCCATCTGTGTCCAAACAATAAAGGTAAACATAATCAAAGTATCATGAAGAAGAGCAATTACCGAACCAAGAGCGAAGTCCCAGTGGAAACGGATTGTAGCATAAAGCCAGATAAGAATTACAACACAAACAAACATGATGATTGAGCGTGTTCCGATAGTCTTAGACATACCAGCGCCAATAAAGTCTGTTTTGATAATTGCAACATTTTCTTTTCCGAACTGTGCATAAAGCTTTTCATTTACTTCTGACTGAAGATCTGACTGAGCATCGTCTTCAGAAATTCTCATACGGAGCTGATAAGAAGCATCAGCACCATTTCCCAGCTGTTTAATTGCAATTCCGTCAGAACCGAGTGCATTGCGCAAATCGTCTGTTGTAATTGTTGATGTTCCAGCAGGATAAATGTAAAGAGGTGTGTTCTTAAGCTGATTAGTTACAGCAGAGTTCAAGAAGAGCTTTGTTGTATCATAAGAACCATCTTTTACAGTCATTACAACATTTTCAATCTTATTTACTTCAGCAGCAAGTTCATCAACTGTCTTAAGAACAGCAAAGTTGAAAGAACGTGTTTCGTTAGCAACACCAGTACCACTTATTACGATATCCATCTGACCAGCAGATAAGTCAAGAGAAACGTTTGCAGAACCATTGTAAACAATATCAGCAACAGGATTTGCAACACGAACTTCTTCAATAAGACCTGGACGGAAGTCAAGACCAAGATTAATTCCCTTTGTGAAGAATCCTACAATTCCGAATACAATCAGAACGCAGCTAATAATTGAACATGGAAGAAATGCTTTATTGAATTTAATCTGTTTTTTCATTATTTAATCCCCCAACCAATGCTCACTTTCTTTGCCTTAAGCACGTCTGTATCGAAGTCGAAAATGAGGCGTGATACGAACAAAGCTGTGAATACAGATGAAACAACACCAATTGCAAGAGAAACAGCGAATCCCTGAATAGAACCAGTACCAAGCTGGCTCAAGAAAATTGCTGCAATGAATGTTGTGATGTTAGAGTCCATAATTGCCCAGAAAGCATTGTCAAAACCCATAGAAATAGCAGCACTTCGGCTCTTGCCCTGACGAAGCTCTTCTTTAATACGTTCAAATACAAGTACGTTAGCATCAACTGCCATACCGATTGTAAGAATCATACCGGCAATTGAAGAAAGTGTAAGGGTATAGTTGAAAGCAGAAAGAATAGAGAACATCATATAAAGGTTCAAAACCTGTGCAACAACGGCATTAATACCTGCAGCCTTGTAGAAACAAAGCATAAAGATAAGGATGAGGCCTAAACCAAGAAGAATAGCCATAACACCCTGATGAATAGCTTCTTCACCAAGAGAAGCACCAATAACCTGCTGACTTTCTACCTCAAGAGGAACATTAAGCCAAGCTGTCTGAAGTACCTTCTTAATATTGTTAGCTTCTTCATAACTGAATCCACCAGAAAGAGAAACCGAACCACCAGTAATAGCAGTCTGGATTCTTGCGTTTGACTTAACTTTGTTATCACTAACGATTGCAAGGTTATCACCTACGTGAGCGCCTGTAAATTCACCAAAGATTTCTGCACCTTCAGCATCAAGATTGAAGGCAACCTCTGGCTGATTTGTAAATTCATCTGCACGAACTTCTGCAGATTTTACATGCTGACCATCAAGAGCAACTTCCTTCTTTACAACAAGCCAGTCATAGCGTTCATCAAGACCATATTCGTCTTTTGTGTAAACACCGAAAACTTCGCAGTCATCAGGAATAACACTTGGGTCCATCAGTTCGCCAGAAGCATTAAATGTAGAAGCAGGATTTCTTGCATAGTAAGACTTGAATGCGTTTGTAGCTTCCATGTCAACAAGACGGAAGTTCAAGATACCCTTACCCATAATCAATGTGTTAATAGCATCAGCCTGAGCAGCACCTGGAATTTCAATGTAGATTCTGTCGTCGCCCTGCTGACGGATAACTGGGGAAGTAAGACCGAATTTATCAATACGGCTAGAAAGGTTATCAATAGCATTTTCCATAGCTTCTTTCTTGAAAGCTTCTGCATTTTCTTTAGCAACAGAGTCACCCTGTGCAGCTAAAGCAGCATCCAAATCAGCATGAACGATAATGTTCATACCACCGGAAAGATCAAGACCAAGCTTTACGGAATTTTCGTAATATTTCTTAGCTTTAAGGATTTCATCGCGATATTTCTTCTGGAATACGCTCATGAATTCCAATTCACTATCATAAGCAGCTACAACATCCTTTAAAGTCAAAGGATTTGGAACTGACTTATCAAGAACCTTGTATCTTTTTGATACATCTTTCTTAATCCAAGAATATTCATCAGCAAGAATAGCCGATGGATCTTCAGAAACAGACGCCTTAATGGCGCGAACATCTTCTGCAGCCTTATGCTCAGAATAACTCTTAATGTTTTCTGTAGAGCCTAAAGCAAGCTGCTGGAGTTCCTTTGGAGTTCTTCCATACCAGCTGATTGAAGGCCAGAGGAATACAAAACAAAGTCCCAGAACAACAAGCAGAATCAATAAACGAGTTCGTTTGTTCATCTTTTTATTAACTCCGAATTATTTATCTTCTTCAACAGATTCTTCTTTAGCTTCTACAGCAGGAGCTTCTGTTTCAGTTGATTTTTTTGATTTTTTTGATGCTTTTTTAGCTTCTTCTTCTTCTGCAATCTTAGCCTTCTCTGCATCAGAAAGCTCTACAGATGAAATAGCAGTGCGGTTGAATTCAATTTTGCATCCATCATCTACTTTAACGATGATAGTCTTCTCTTTAACAGAAGATACGGTACCATGAATTCCTCCGATTGTGATTACCTTGTCACCCTTCTTGAGTGCGTTAATCATCTTTTCAGTTTCCTTCTGTTTCTTATTCTGTGGACGAATTAAAAAGAAGTAGAAGATAACAAAGATGAAAATAACAGGTAAGAAAGTCAGCAAACTAGCTGATGCAGAGGCACTTCCGGCAGTACCGGTTGCCTGTAAAAACGGAACAAAAGACATATATTTTTCCATCCTAAATTTTTAAAATCTGATAAAAAAATCAGTTCTAAGATTTTATCATTTATGGAGGTAATAATCAATAATTTTTTGGGTCAAGTCTGAAATCAGGAGGAAAATCACTTAGCTTTCTTTCCGATATTTATGCGTCCGCCGACAATAACTTCCGGAACCCAGCCAAGGATTGAGTCATAATTTATACCTACAGTAGCAGACACATATTTTACACCAAAGCCTATTCTAGCTCCGCCTCCAAAAGAGAAAACAGGAGTACTGCTGGCCTTTCCCAGATAAGCAACCATGCTAACTCCGCCGGAAACAAAGAATTCAGCAGAAAGACGCATTACATCACCAGGAAGAATAATCTGAATACCACCAGGAAGATAAGCCTTCAGGTCAAGGAAGTTTGGAGGATCTGCTTCCGTTCCGTCAATTGTATAAGAATATGGGAAATCACTGGTTGGGAAGCCCATAGTAGCCTTTAAGCCCGCACCAAAATAGAAAGGAGCAGTCCAGATAGTATTATGCCATTCAACATCAAGGCCGGCAGCAAAGAGATATGGAGAAGGATAAAGGGCGACAAGACCGGCAACATCAATTGTGTTGGCACGCTCATTATTCTTAAAGAGGAATTCAGAAAGAGCATTTACCTGCTCCTCTTTATTTTTCTTTTTAAGCTCTTCTTTTTCTTTTTCAGTCAGATCTTTCTCTTTTTCCTTTTCAGCTTTTGCAGTAGTCTTTTTGTCATCAGGGAAAACTTCTTCCAGCTTTCCCTTTTTTTCTTCTTCCTTTACTTCTTCAGCCTTCTTCTCTTCTGCTTCGAATTCAGGCTTTTTAATTTTAAGGTCTCTATCCTTTGGAATATTCTTTTCCTGAGGCTTAAACTGAGTAATTTCAAAGTCAGTTTTTTCTTCGGCAACCTTAGCATCAAAACGAGGAGCCGGCTGACTTGGATCCAAAAGAACCTTTCCTATATCCAAAACATAAAGACAGCCATCAGAATGACAAACTACGGCCCTGGAATTAGTGTTATTAAAGGCATAGCTTGTAATTTTAGAGCTATTATATGGAGGAATATAGTTAGTTATCTTTGTAGACAGGATATCGTAAAAGTAGAAGAAGTTATCTGTAGTCAAAATAATCAGCTTGTTTCCATCTGCAGAAAGAGTCATAGACTGAATTTCAACTTCTGTTTCTATGGAACGAATCTGCTTAAAGCTTAAATCAAAAATCCCGATTTTCTTTTTGTCTGTAGTCATGATTATATTTTTATTATCATGAGTCATAAGAACAGGCACTTTTGTTTTACTATAGTAAGGAAAAGCATTCAAAAGCTTTCCGGAAGCAACATCCCAAAGACAAACAGAATCATCACCGGAAGCAGAAACAAGAGTTTTATTATTACGGCTGAAATAAAGGGAATAAATAGGTGCCTCTAATTCAGAAAAAGTTCTGGAAATAAAAACGTTGGTAAGGTAATTCTGAAGCAGAACATTAAGAGCACCATTTTTTGTACCGGTTGCAATGTAGTTACCGTTGTAGTTGTAAGCCAGAGCGGTAGATGTATTTTTATTTTCGGATTTTGCCACGTGGATTGGATCAGTCTGAGGAAGAATACGGAATTCCAGAACATCATCTGCAGAAAGAGAAACCAGCTGGTCTCCAATACCACCAGTAGACTGAGGGAACTGAAGAAAATCAATTACACCGTTATTAGTTTCTATTGACTGGATAAGCTTATAGCCTGAAGAATCGCGGAGGATGATTTTTTTGTCTTCTGCATAGGCAAAGGTAGAACCATTTTTATTCCAGGTGACACAACGGACCGGTGAAACAGTCTTAATCATAGGAATAACAAGTTCCTGTGCATAAATAGCAGAAGAAAGAATCAGACATATTAAAAATGTTGATACACGTCTAGCAAAAAAACTCAAAAAAACATCCTTTAGAAAAATAAATAGTTTTCCATTTAGATTATCGGCATTTTTTATAAAAAACAATAGGGTTTTTCTGTAGGTGGGGTCTTTTGAAAGGAGGAGGCTTTTCATGTAAAAGGGGCGGTCTGCAAAGGGGGCCTGCGAAAATGAGTCCCCTCCCCTGGCAGGTGCCGGCATCATTTTTTAAGTGACCGAAAAAAAGGTTCGTTAAATTCATACAAAATTCAAAAAAATTAGGAGTAAAAATTATGAAAACGAAACTCACTCGTTTTGCGGCAGTTTTGGCGGCTGCTGCTTTGTTGGTTACAACCTTTGGTTGTAGTGGAACAGAAGATGCGACTGTGGAAACAGCTGCAGCACCTGTTATCAGCGAGGTAACTGATAATAAAGTTACAATTACCTGTGACACAGAAGGTGCCACAATCTACTACACAACAGACGGAAGTGATCCAACAACAGACAGTTCTGTTTACGAATCAGAAATCACACTTACAGCAAGTGTAACAATCAAGGCTATTGCCGTTGCAGCCGGTTACAATAATTCAACCATTACAAGCAAGGACTGTACATACACAGCACCTACAGTTGCAGCACCGGTAATCAGTGATGTAACAGATAACACAGTAACAATTACCTGTGCAACAAGCGGTGCAACAATCTACTACACAACTAATGGAGATGCTCCAACAACTTCTAGCACAAAATATACAGCAGCAATTACTCTTACAGAAACTGTAACAATCAAGGCAATTGCTGTTGCAACAGGATATGCAAACTCAGAAGTTGCTTCTAAGGCATGTACATACACAGCACCTACAGCATCAACACCAGTTATTACAAATACAGATAACTCAATCACAATTACAAGTGAAACAGAAGGCGCAGTAATTTACTACACAACAGATGGAAGTGATCCAACAGCAGAAAGCACAAAGTACGAGGCAGCTTTCGCAATCACATCTACAGTTACAGTAAAAGCAATCGCAACAAAAACTGGCTATACAAACTCAGAAGTTGCAAGCCAGGAATGTGAATATGTAGCACCTGGAACTGTTGGAACACCAGCAATTACTCAGTCTGTAAACACAGTAACAATCACATGTGCAACAAGTGGTGCAACTATCTACTACACTACAGACGGAACTGC
>JAIKYB010000159.1 GCA_024683675.1 Treponema sp. | reverse complement strand
CAGTGGAATTCCTTTTCATCCATTACAAGACCAACCTTATCTGCAACAGCTTTTACCTTTTTGTAGGTAGAATTGAGCATTGCTGCCGAACCAAAATTTACAATTTTTCCAACCTTATCCTTGGAAAGACCTTCAACAAAGCTTCTAACTTCCGGATCAATATTAAAAGCATAATAAGAATTTCCAAGGAACAAAATATCAACCGGCTCCGTAACAGGCTCACTAATAGGAAGTGCTTCTACTCCAAGCTCATCTGCAATAGCCTGGGCAAGTCTTTTAGTATTACCAGTTTTTGTATAAAACCTGACAGCAAATTTCATTTCTAACTCCTTTAGTTTAAGTTTAATTAAATTATATTGTACGCAATTTATATTGTCAAGTAAATTCCTCTTTCTTCATAGAAGTAAAAACACAATTATGATATATTCTTGCATTATGATTCAAAAGGGACAAAAAGCCTGGGGTATCTTCCTGGCTGCTATTTCTATATTTATCTGGGGGATTACCTTTGTCTGTACAAAATATCTCCTGTCTGATTTTTCCTCACTGGAAATCCTCTTTTACCGTTTTATAGCTGCCTACGTAGGACTCTGGCTTTTACGCCCAAAATTCGAAAAAATTGCTAAGCGCGATAATCTTCTCTTTGCTCTGGCTGCACTTTCCGGAGTTATCCTTTATCAGCTTTCAGAAAATATTGCCATTCATTTTACAAACGCTTCAAATGTAAGTGTAATAGTCAGCATCTGTCCCCTCTTTACCGCAATCATCAGTCAGATTTTCTTAAAAGAAAAACATCTTTCCTTCTGGTTTATCTTAGGATTTTTAATTTCCATTACCGGAGTAATTCTTGTTTGTCTGAACGGAAATACAAGCCTTGAATTCAATCCCAAGGGAGATCTTCTTGCTCTACTCTCTGGAATCTGCTGGGGCTTTTATTCTATGTTTGTTTCCCTAATCAACAAAAGAAAATACGACCAGATTTGTGCCACTCGAAGAATCTTCTTTTTTGCAGTAATTTTTATGCTTCCTCTTTCTTTAATGGGCTGGGGACTTTGGCACAAGGGAACAAATGCAAATGATTTTGTCTGCTCCCTTTATTTTATCACCGACAAAAGCATAAACATCGCCCGTTTTTCAAAACTTATGAATTGGGTAAACCTTCTTTTCCTGGGAGTTTTTGCCAGCGGAATCTGTTTTGCAACCTGGAATAAAGCCTGCAACATTGTAGGTACCGTAAAAGTCAGCTGTGGAATTTATCTGATTCCTGTGGTAACCATTATTTTTGCTTTTTTTGCCCTTGGAGAAAAAATTACATTCTTAGGTGCCCTGGGAGCAATCATAACAATTACAGGTCTCTTTATCAGCGAAAAGAAAAGCTGATTAAATTAATCGTACTGGTTTACTAGTCTAGAAGATTTCCTTAAACTCTGGTCGTGAAAAATCTGTCAGACTTTTTAATTCATCATTCAAAGCCTGATTATTTGTCATGGCCTTAAAATAATCAGTTAGTTTTTCCATATCCTCTTCTATAACTGCATGACCCTGAAGATGAATATTTGCCGCAAGATGATTTTCCAGGCCCCTTTCCTTGTAATAAACTGCAGCCTTTTTTGCGCACTCTGCCCACGGGCCCTTTACCCCAAGGCGCCTTACCACGCCCACGGGGCCTCACCCACGGGCCCTCTCCCCTAAGGGCACGCCGCCCCCAAAGGCCCTTCCCGCCCCACGGGCCCTCTCCCAAAGGCCCTCTCCCAATATCCCACTTCACTAATGACCATAGCCAAATTTTATGTTAAAATAACTAGATTATCATAAAAATAGAGGTAAATAATGGAATCTCAAACAAAACAGCGAAACTCGTTTACAAGCTCAATCGGGTTCGTTTTAGCCGCAGCTGGTAGTGCCGTTGGACTCGGAAATATCTGGCGCTTCCCTTATCTTGCTGCAAAAGACGGCGGTGGACTCTTTCTTTTAGTCTACCTTGTTCTCGCCCTCACATTTGGTTTTGCCCTTCTTATTACAGAAGTTGCAATCGGTAGAAAGACACAGGAGAGTCCTCTTACAGCTTACAAAAAGATTAATTCTAAATGGGGCTTCCTTGGAATCTTCTCTTATGTAGTACCTTTCATCATCTATCCTTACTACTGCGTAATTGGCGGATGGGTAATGAAATACATGTTCTGCTACCTGGCCTTCCAGGGACAGGTTGCCGTACAGGACGGTTTCTTCACAGGCTTTATCACATCACAGTGGCAGCCAATTTTCTACACAGTAATTTTTGCAATTCTTTGTTTCATTATTGTTTACAAGGGAGTTGAACACGGAATTGAACGTTACTCAAAAATCCTTATGCCTATTCTTGTTGTAATTGTAGTATTCATTGCAGTTTATTCACTTTTCATTACTCACACAGATGAAAACGGAGTTACAAGAACAGGTCTTCAGGGAGCTGCAGTTTACTTTATTCCAAACTTTGAAGGATTAACTTTCAAGGGCTTCCT
>JAIKYB010000150.1 GCA_024683675.1 Treponema sp. | reverse complement strand
CGGAAGCGCCTAAAATTTTATTGTGCTCCACGTCCTGCAAATGCACGACATCTATAAAAATTGAGGCGCGCGAGCGAAGGCGGGAGTCTGGATTCACTCTTCGCGTCTTTGCAGACTTGCATAAAAAAAATCCGAGGACAGCCAGAGGCTCCCGCAGGATTTTTTTCCAAAAAACGCGAAGCCCGTGCAATTCAGGCTCCCGCCGTAGCGGAAGCGCCTCAATTTTTATTGTGCTTCCACTCCATGCAAATGTACGGTATCTATAAAATTTTAGGCGCGCGAGCGCAGGCGGGACAAAAACCGCATCTGAGCGCGCGAGCCATAGGCGAGTCAAATTCCACTAGCGCTCAGCCCGCGGTTTTCTGGCCCGCCGCAGCGGAAGCGCCTAAAATTTTATTGTGCCAAGTACATTATAGTGAGGCACGAAACCGCCCGCGACAAGCAAAGCTTCAGCCTTTCAATTTTCTGATTGCAGCAGTCAATCTTTGAAGACAGTAAATCCGTTTCGCTTCCATAGCCAGTGTTGAAAACAATTTCATTCTGCTGGATTTTTGCTTCCGCTGAACTGATTTTCAAATCCTGATAGTCAATTTTCATATTGCAGACATCGATTGTGTTCCAGTTGGAATTCAAATTCTTTTGAATCTCGCCCTTTACATCAGCCTGATTAATTTCCGCAGTCTTAGTTTCGCTTATTTTTCTGGATACATCTCTAATTTTTTTACCGCCATCCCAGATAGTAGTTTTCATTCCAATAGAAAGGTTTACAGTATAATCATCCTTTCGGGCCCAGTTTGTCTCAACAAAAGGAAACCGAGAACCACCGTAACCAAGACTTGCCTGCAGGGCTAAATCCGGCTTCCAGTTTAAGGCCCCCTTGGCAATCTTTTCGGCTCTCTTGTTTACTTCCTTCAAATCAGCAACCATTTTTATAGAATTCTGATCTTCTGAAAGCGCCCTCTCCCTAATAACTTCCCTATCACTTTCCATCAGCTGATCAAATTCAGACTCATCAAAATCAAACTTAATCTGATTAAATTCCAAATCTTCAATTCCGGTTGCCCGTCTTAATTCCAGAATCTGATTATTTAACTGCTCTTCCAAATCCTGAATGGCAATATCCAGCTCTTTGGCCTGAATCTTTGCATCCAGAGCATCCTGAGCCAAAAGCATTCCCGTATTTGCAGCTTCTTCACTTACTTCGACAAGCCTCTGAGCATAAGAACTTTCTTCTTTTATGATTTCACGAATCTTATTGAGATACCAGAGGGATACAAGTCTGGTTTTAAGCTCTGTTACCATCTGAGCCTGCTTTGATTCAAGCTGAGCCTTTTTAATATCAGCAATCTTATCATACAAAATTACTGCATTTTCCAGCTTACCCCAGGTAAAAATTGGCTGGGTAATAGAAAGCTGAAAATTATACATGGTAGGCTCCATACCATCATAAACCTTAACGTACTGACCCGAGCTAGGCTTAATTCCAGACGGCCAGTTTATAGAATTGATGATATCATCTGCATTGACATACATTGCCCCTACAGGAGGATTAAACATATAAGTTCCACTCAACTGTAAATCTACGCTTGGACCAAGTCCTGCCCAGGCATCCTTTACATCAAGGCGGCTTCTTTTATACTCCTCCTGCAAAGAAAGCAAATCCGGATTATTTTCTTCCATGAAATCCTGAAGAGATTCAAAGCTATAAAGCTGAGCAAAAAGAGAAAAAGAAGAAAAAATCAGAATTGCAGCAAGAATTAACTTTCGCATCAAAAAAAGACTCCAAAGCTTAAGGAAGCTGTACATTATAAGAAGAATTATCGCTTCGGACTGTCACTTCCTTTGAAGCAGCCTCACTGCCATCTGCTGCATAAACAACAACCTTAAGGTCGGCAGTAGAATATTTTTCACTATAAGTGGTATCAGTCCAATAATAAGAGCTTCCTAGGCCAGAGAAGTTTCCATGCTTTTCTGTACCTGTTGTACCTACAGCTTGGGCTGCAGTGCTTGTTTCGCCAAGATTTACTGAATAAGCACCATCAGAATCCTTTAAGAAAAGACATACCTTCAGGCCATCATCAGCTTCAGAATCTGCTGATTTATACTGGCCCCCAATTGAAGGCACAGAAAGCTGGCTGGATTTTCCATACAAGGTAACCGAATAACTTGGATTTTTAATGGTCTTTGTGATTGAAGTAAGGCCACTTTCATCAGCACGGAAGGAATAGTCGCCTGCATCATTATCGGCATTGTAGCAACCCCTCCAGGTAATCTGGTCTTCACTCTGACAGTAGCTTATTGTAACAGCAGGCTCCGTTTCTATTCCCCCACTTCTAGCTTCTGCAGATTGCCAGCGGGGATAAGAAATTGTCAGAGAACCGCTTCCTGTAATAGTTGCCTCATAAAGCTTGGCAGCGGCACTAGTATTAGTTGAAGTTGTCTGAGGTACGGAAACCTTAACATAAACAGCCTTATCTGTAGCAGCCCCGCTTGAAACATCCTCAAAGGTCATATTCAAGACTGTAGATTTTCTTACGGCAGTTAGTTCCGTGTAAACAGTATCTGAAACTGAATCAGAAATGATGACAGATTCACTTTTTGTAAGCCCATAATTTTCATGATAAAAAATTAAATAAACGCTGGTATAGTCTGCGTCCTTTCCAAAATCAGGTTTATCTTCCTGCCAGACAAGCTTGCTTATAGTAAAGGCCCCGTCTCCATCTGTGTTTGTATGACCATAGTAGTCGGAAGCCGGAGTAAAAATACTGCCTTCTGTCCAGGCAGAAAAATCTGCATCTCGATCTGACTTACTCATATAAGCGTAAACATCTACATTAGCAATACCAGCCTTTGGAACCGAAGTAGATTCTGCGTCTACAACAAGGCCACCTGTTCCTCCAGAAAAAACTGATTTACAGGAAATGCCGGTCAGCAGCATAAAAGTCATAAAACTGTTCGCAAGGGCAAAAAGCGCTTTTCTATTCATTTTTCTCCTTCCTTGTCTTTTTCTTTCGTTTACATTCTGTCATATAATATAATACTGGAATTACAATCAATGTGATAAGGGTACTTGTAATAAGTCCGCCTACAATAGCCTGTCCCATTGGGGCATAAATCTCTGCACCTTCACCATGAGCAATTGCCATTGGGAAGGTACCCAAAAGTGTTGTAAGAGTGGTAATCAAAATAGGCTGAATTCGTGAAGAAGCCCCGTCAACAACTGAATTAAAGAGGAGATTATTTTCTTCTTCATCCTCCAGCTGGATTACCCATTCACCATCCTTATTCATATGCCCCATGTGCTTAGCCATAACTTCTCGTCTCTGTTTTCTAAGCTGATTTACATAGTCCACCAGAATAATACCGTTGTTTACAACAACCCCCGCCAGAGAAATAAGTCCCAGCAGGGAAAGCATATTTAAGGTTGAACCGAAAATCAAAAGTCCGGCAACTACACCAATGAGACAGAATGGAATTGTTGCAAGAATTAAAAGCGGCTGTTTGAATTTCTCAAACTGAAGAACCATAACTGTATAAACCAGGAAGATTGCTGTTACAATTGCAATAATCATAGGAGCAACCATATCGCCGATAAAGGCCATAATTCCACCTGCTTTAGAGCGTACTCCGTTTGGAAGAGGATTTTTTGAAAGATATTCCTGAACCCTCTGACTTACTCCGGCAGTATCTTCACTAACAAGAGTTGCACTTACAGTAATAGTTTTTGCACGGTCTGAATGGTTTATCTGAGAAATTGATTTTTCTACCTTTATATCAGAAAGGTTGGCAAAAGAAATGTCTCTGCCATTCGAAGTTACAATATGAAGATTAGAAATAGTATCAGCTGATATATTTCCATCAGAAATATTTGAGCTAAGGTGAACATTATAACGCTGACCTGTGCTTTCATCCTTGTAACGGCCTGCATCTATTCCCCGGAAGAGTATGGCAGAAGTAAGACCGGCTTCATAACTGCTTATACCTGTCGAACTAAGATATTCCTGACTCATATCAATAATCATTGTGGTAGTATCAAAATCGGTATCAAGCTTTGCAGTTACAACCTCTGGGTCGCTTTCCAAAAAAGTCTTTATTTTTGAAGCAGTTTCGTAAAGAGTTTCCAGGTCTTCAGAAATAAGGGTAAGACCATAGCCTCCTCCACCTGAAACAAAACCAACAAGGCGGTCAAAACCACCGTTTGCAACAGAAATCTTGCTGTCTGGAATAACTGACTGCCAGACTTTCTGAATCTGAATCATTATTTCATGAACATCTCGTTTTCGTTCAGCAACAGGCACCAGAACTACATGCACATAAGCACTTTCAGGTATAGCCTGAGTAGACATTCCCCTGGAATTACTCTGACCTGTGTAAATTACCACGTTATCAATTTCTGGAACATATTTGTAAAGAAGCTGCTGGGCAACATCCATTTTCTTGCGGGTCTGCTCCAGAGGAGTTCCCACCGGTAAATCCATAGAAATATAGAAATCACTGTTATCAGTTGAAGGGATAAAGGCAATTCCAAGTCTAAGTGCTGTAAAGGCAGAAAAAATAAGTAAAAGAATAGCAGCAATTATAACAATACGTCTGTTATTAATGGCAATTCCCAGCACTTTTCTGTAGCCCTTTTCAATTTTCTTCATTACCTTGTCAAAGCGGCGTTCCTTAGTCCTGATTTTAGGCCCCTTATCGGAAAGTACCTGTTTCAAAAGGAAAGGAACAACTATTTCTGCTACCAGGAAAGAGGCAAAAATTGCCATGATAATTGTAATTGCAACCGGCTTTAAAACCTTTCCCATAAGGCCATCCATCATAGCAATAGGAAGGAATACAACGATTGTAGTTGCGGCACTGGCAAGAATGGAAGCAGAAACTTCATCCCAACCCTTATAAATTGACTGATTTACAGTGTATTCAAGCTCGCCGCTTTCAGAATCACGACGCTTGTAGTAACGGTAAATCTGATCAATCATAACAGTTGAACCGTCTACAACCATACCAAGAGAAATTACAAGTCCGGAAAAGCTCATAAGGTTCAAGGTAATACCCAGGAGCCTGATTCCAATCATTGCGAAAAGGACACTAAGAGGAATAGACAAGCTGATTGTAAGGGTTGCCCGCCAGTCAGCCATAAAAAGAAGGATTACAAGAATTGCAAAAAGGATTCCCATAAGTCCGCTGGAAAGTACAGTTTTAAGAGAAGCAGAAACCTGCCTTGCATCATCAACGATGATATTAAAATGGACAGCTCCGCCAGTTTCTTCTTCACAACGGGCCAGCACCTTTTTTACCTCTTTGATAATTCCAGTTGTATTTCCATCACTTCTTTTTGTAATACTTACAAGAGTAATAGGATTTTTTCCGTCTGAAACATAGTATTCAGTCTTTGGATAAGCAAGAGAAACCTCGGCTACATCTCCCAAATGAATTATACTTGAACCGTCTGCAACTCCAACCGGAAGGTTCCTTATATCTTCTATATCTGTAAAACCACCGGAATAACGAAGCTGAATGGCACGATTTTCAAAAAAGCCATTTCCCAGAGGAAGAGTAACGTTTCCGTAATTTAATACCTGATAAACATTTGAAACCGAAATTCCCTTTGAAGTAAGGGCATCTACATCTATCTTAACTTCAACCTGAAGCTCTTTTCCACCATCAATATTTATAGAAGAAACTCCATCTATCTGAGTGAGCATAGGTCTAAGCTCATCATTAATAAAGCTTGTTACGCGGGCAGAATCATTTCCAGCTTCAACAGAAAACTCTATGATTGGCATCATAGAAACACCACCAATAATAGCCTGAGGGTCACCGGAAATTCCCTCCGGTAAATCTGGCACTAACTGGCGGATTCTGTTTCTAAGCTCTTCCAGCTGGTCGTAGGCATCATAACCATCAGCATAGGTAATTGTAATCCAGCTCATAGAGTTATAAGAAGAGCTTTCTATACTTTTGAAATGAGGCAGAGTTACAAATTCATCTTCAAGAATCTTTGTAATATCCTGTTCAACATCCTCTGCACTGGCTCCCGGGTAAATTGTATAAACAATGGCCTGGGGCATAGAAATATCTGCCATAAATTCCGTTGGCATATTGGCAATGGAAAAAATACCAAAGGCTGCCAGAACAATGAGGAACATTCCTATAACAACTGGATGTTTAACGGAAAATTCAGAGAGCTTCATTTACAGCCTCTTCATAAAGGCGAACCTTTTGACCGTCAAAGACAAAATTCTGACCGTCAGTTACAAAATAATTATCCTTATATTCTGAAGGAACAAGAAAATAAGCTCCGTCTGAAGGAGCAGAAAAGGCTTCCATAAAAGAAACACTTTTTGTTTCCGGATTGTAGGTATAACAGGAACCGTCCATTTTTTTTGTCTGAATAGGCAAAACTGGGACATTTTCATGCACGCGGTAGGCCACCTGAACTTTTACGTACATTCCAGGGCGGAAACGCTGCCCGGGCTGGTCCAGGTGACATACAACCTCAAAGTTTTTACTTTCGGGAGAGATATATGGCGCGATATTTTCAATTGTCGCAGTGGTAAGGGCATCCTCGTAAAGGCCTTTTTCTGCCGGACGGGTTACGGTAACCTTAAGGGCTTCTTTTTGCAGAGTGAAGAGGTCAAAGTATTTTTCGGGAACCTTGAGGCGGACAACCTGATTTTCAAGGTCGGCTATGACTGCGACCGGGCTATTCTGACTTCCAATTCCACCCACAGCCTGATCTGCCATAAGTATAGTTCCCGCAACAGGGGCGCGAACCTCAGTGTAACCTACCTGCAAATTAGCCAAATCATATTGAGCTTTAGCCGCATCATACTGGGCGCGGGCATTATCGTAATTCTGCTGACTTGTGGCCCCGGATTTGAAAAGGGTCTGCACACGGTCATAAGTGCTTTTTGCAGCAAAGTAGGAGGCCTGGGCCTGAAGCATCTGCTGTCGGAAGGGTTCATCATCTATTTTTGCAAGAAGTGCATCTTTTTCTACAAAGTCACCGGCTCTGGCTGGATATTCCATAATTGTACCAGAAACAAAGGGA
This sequence comes from Treponema sp., assembly GCA_024683675.1. Lineage (GTDB taxonomy): Bacteria > Spirochaetota > Spirochaetia > Treponematales > Treponemataceae > Treponema_D. Next base: position 10,054 of record JAIKYB010000150.1, on the reverse strand, counting down.
ACTACAGGAATCATAGCCTCGGCTTCAACATAGCCACTTATAGACACCGACTCAACCAGATTTCTTATCTCTGGCTTCTGTATTACTACTACAGGTAAAGCGTCTTCTTCTGGACCGACTTTCTTTTTTCCTGTGACAGCAAGTATAAGTACGACAAAAACCAGCACTATACCCGATGTCACACAAAGTCTTGTATATTTTTTGTCCCACTTCATGTGCAAAATTATATTAAAATATCAAATAAATTCTACAATTACAGAATTATAACTAATTTTTATTATTCTTATGCAAGAAGATTTTTCTTACCCCAGGCTTGAATCATTTTTCCAGGCTCTTTAGTAAGCAGCAGCTTTACCAAAAGAAGACTAGCCTGAGCAAAAACGCTGACCAGTTTTTCTTCTTCTTCCGGACTAAAGCGGCTTAAAACATAATCTGCAATCCCAATATGGTCATTTGCTGGCCGCCCTATTCCAAAACGAATGCGCCAGAAATCCGCTGTACCCAAAACCTGCTTTGTCGAACGAAGTCCGTTATGACCGCCAAGTCCACCGCTCCACTTCAGGCTAACAAAACCAAAGGCAAGCTCAAGTTCATCATGAATTACAAGTATTTCATCCGGCTTGATTTTATAAAAATTTGCGACTTCTATAATACTTTCACCACTAAGATTCATATAAGTAAGAGGCTTAAGAAAATAGATATGGGCAGGGGCCTCCTCCGGAACAATTACCGGAGAACCATCTTTTTTACTGCAGATTTTATCATCGCAGGCCCACTGAGCCAGCTGCAAAGGAGACAAGTCTGCAATTTCACCTTTAAATTTGTTCTGCCAGTTAAGGCGAGAGGCAAAAGAAAGGGAATCCTCAAAGAACCAGCTTACGTTATGGCGGGTCTTTTCGTATTCCCTTCCGTAGTTGCCTAAAAACGCAACTAATTTAATCATTTTGCAAAATCTTCCGCTTTTTTAAGGAACTTTCCTACAGAATATGAAGCCAATTCAAAGACATAAGGACTTTCTGAAGATTCAGCATAATAAGTTGGATTAGCATCCTCTGATTCTGCAGCAATTTCATAAAGAGAAAGCTTTGCAGTCTTAAAGCCAGCTACAACTTCTGCTTCAACAATTTTCTTTCCACCAAGATCTTCTCCCTGGCCATGCCATACAGGAGTTGAAATTGTAGCAAAAGAATCAAACCAATCCTGTGCCTTTTCTGAATCAACCTGAATTTCTGCCGGAGAAATATTCCATACAATATCTTCACCAGCTCCCATCTTGGAAATTGTGAATACCTGATCAGGACTTTCTTCTGAGCCTTCAAACTTTCGGAGAGTTACACTTGTAATAGTGGCCTTATCCAGCTGCCATACTGTGCGAGACCTGATGTTTGTAAGGGTAGTATCAAAAGTGCTTCTGATATTTCCCGAAGCCAGATAAATATCCTTTTTATCATCAATTGCAATATAAGCTTGTGAACTGGCAGAAGCTTCCTTACCAATAAGAAGAGTTCTAAGAACTTTTCCATCTTTTTTAGCTGTTACACTAATCTTGTGTCCGTCATCAAGCTCATAACGTTCTGCCGCATTTGAATTTCCAAGGCTTCCAACCTTATCCAGAGCACGAATGCTTGAAATCTGCTCTACAAAATCTTCAACAGTAGAAGTTGTAAGAGGATATTTCTTTTCTCCTCCAAACCAGTTTTCTCCATCTTTAACAATGGTAAAGCTTTCAGCAGGACTTTCAAATACAAACTCATCAATGTCATCGGAGCAGGTAAAGTTTACGACACCATCCCTTCCCGAAAGGACTCCCTGAAGGATGCAGACTGCAAGCAGAACTACATCGGCAATAATCAATATAAGTTTACGTGTCTTCATCTAATTACACTCCCGAAAATTACTTTGTAATAGTTCTTGTATCATCAGGATTATATTTCCTGTTGATAGCCGCACGTCGCTTTGAACGAAGGCGAAGAACCAAAAGACCAACAAGGGCAAGAATAACAACAAGACCATATTCGTTGAAATACTTCCAGAAATTAGCAGCTGCAGAAGACTTTACTGTAAGAGTATTTACAGAAAGGCTCTTTGTACGCATTGTACAAAGTTCGGCATTTCCATTCATGTAATCTACAACATTCATAAGAAGCATAGAAACAGGAGTAGAACCACCCTCATCAATCAGCTGGCGAGTTGTAAGATAAGAAGAGCCGGAAACAAAAATCTTTCCTGGCATTATACTTGCACTTACATGCTTACTTGTATCCAGGTCTCCCTCAGGAAGTTCAATTTCATTACCCTCTTCATCAAGCTGCTTAGAAATAACAGCCTGGTCAAAGGCACTCTTAAACTTACCTTCTACGAGCACAAGAAGATTTTCAGACTTCAATTCTGCAGGAGGAGCAAGCATAACCGGATTAAGAATAATGTTCTGATCCATCTTCCATGATTCATCACTTGAAGTAACAAGAACTGTTGTTTTCAAATCTGAATCAGCCTGAGCTGCACTAACATCAAGAGCAGAGTTCTGGTACATTACTACATAACCAAGATTGTTTGTAATAGGATTCTTCTTTGCAAGGTGGTCCTTCTGCAATACAGGAGCCCAGTAAAGAATCTGTTTTCCAACCTGATTATTCTGATATTCGTAACCGTTTTTATCCATTACGATATTCTTTTCACGCTTTACACCGTACTTTTCAAGAAGGCGGTCAAGATTAGACTCATTTGCAACATACTGCTGGCCGCCTGTGTACTGAGCTGTGCCATCTTCAACCATTCCGTCAATAAAGAACATGACGTTTCCACCGCGCATAAGGAACTGGTCAATCTTGTAAAGCTCCTCTTCTGTATAGTCATACTGAGGACCATTTATGATGATTGAATTCATGCCGGCTGGAATATTATCCTTGTTCAAATCCAAATCAACCAGCTCATACATTCCTGAAATAAGGCGGTCAAAGTTTGCAGAATAATTTTCAGCAGTATGGTCAAGCTCGTTATGACCTGTGATATAACCAATTTCTGTTACATTAGAAAGCAGACTCTGTAAACCTTCTGTAATAGAATTATCAAGATCATCAAGACCAGTAAACATATAACCAAAGAAAGAATTCTGAATCTCAAGAGGAAGTGCATAAAACTTTTCGCCAAGCTCAAGGACAAGACCAAGAGCAGCTGCCTTTACATTTCCAGACTGATCTCTATAGCTGATTTTCTGGATTCCATACTTCTGGGCAAGGTCATCTACTTCAGCAGAAGCCGGACGAGAAACAACAAAGTCCAGACGGTCCATATTTTTCTTATTAACAGACTCATAGGATTTTTTTACAATTCCTTCAATCTGGTCGCTTCCGTTAATTCCAAGCTTTTCAAAAGCATCACTATAATAAAGAGTAAGCTTAATTTTATCTCCACCCTTAAGACCTGCCAGAGTGTTAGACATAGAAATCATCTTTGAGATTTTAGAAGTAAGCTTATATTCAAGTCCGTCTGTACTTGTAATAGGATTCAAAACTTCAATATTATCGCCATAAGTAAGGGCAATTCCCATATAGCCTTGCTTAAAACCAACTTCATTATTTTTTACTTCCTGAATCTGAATCTGGCTAAGGCCCAACTCGCGGGCAAGGTCTGAATTTTCAGGCTTAGACATATCCATTTCAATTACAGAAAGATTTTTATTTCCGGCACCCTTGTATTCAACAAGAATATCCTTTACATACTGGGCAACACTGCTGTAAGGAGCAGGAAGCTTATCATCAAAGAATATGCGGATAGAAAGAGGTTCTTCAAGATTTTTTACGAGACTCTTACTAGCCTTAGAAAGTGAATAAGACTTTGGTCCAGTCAGGTCAAAGCGGAGGAAGGCAGAATGACCGGCAATATTTGCCAGAACCAAAAGAATTACAAACAATACAAAATCTGATTTTGAACTTTTCAGCCAATTCAAAAATTTCTTCATTTTTCCCCTCCCCTAGTTTCTTGTCTTCTGCTGAGACTTTACAGTCATTGTGAAGAAAAGAGCCGTAAGACTGATAAAGTAGAGCAGGTCTCGTGTATCAATAATTCCACGAGAAATAGAATTAAAATGTGCATTAGCAGAAATATAAGAAAGCACATTTACAATTTTTGCAGGAAGGAAAATCAGGAAAGAGTCAATCATTGTAAGCACAATACAGATAATAAAGCCTGTAAAGAATGCAATAATCTGATTCTTTGTGATTGAAGTTGCAAAAATACCAATTGCAGTGTAGCTGGCGCAAAGGAAGATTGCTCCTAAGTAGCCTCCAATAATTGGACCGTAATCTGGTGAACCAAAGATTTCTGCAGTCACAACATAAAAAAGAGTTGGGGCCAGCATAATCAAAGTTCCCAGGAAAGAAGCAAGATACTTTCCTGTAACTACATCAGCTTCTGTAACAGGAAGAGTCATCAGAGTTTCAATAGAACCAACACGACGTTCTTCTGCAAAGATTCTCATTGTTAAAGCAGGAACAAAGAAGGAAAGAAGAATTGGTAAGTAAACAAAGAACTGACGCAACTCTGCTCTATTCTGCAAAAAGAAGGTTGTAAAGAAAAGGATTCCGGTAATAATAAGGAAAAGTCCTGTTACGATATAAGCAATAGGGCTTGTAAAATATGCCTTAAGCTCACGTTTCATGATTATAATGGCAGTTTTCTGTGATTTTTTATTGCTCATTTGTTGCTCCTGTAAGTGCATGGAATACATCTTCAAGGCTATTCTTACTGATTGTAGCTTCGTACAAATCAAAGCCCTTTTCTACCAGCTCTTTTATAAGCTGAGGACGGATTTCAGCATCTCCATTTACAGAAATTGTAAGCTGGGCTTTTCCATCCTCCAGCTGATTTACAGAAATACCTGAAACGCCATTTATTGCTTTTGCAATTTCACAGGCTTCTTCACTTGCCTTTCCAGCAAGTGTAATAGAAACAGAAGAAGAGCTTCCAATACTGTTTTTCAGATTTTCAATTGAACTGTCAGCAACAAGTTTACCGCCTGCAATAATAATTGCACGGCTACAAATAGTTTCAACTTCGCTAAGAATATGTGTAGAAACAATAACTGTTCTGGTTTTTCCAATTTCACGAATAATGGCACGAACATCTTCTACCTGATTAGGGTCCAGACCCGAAGTAGGTTCATCCAAAATTAAGATTTCAGGGTCATGCATAAGGGCATGTGCAAGAGCAACACGCTGGCGGTTACCACGAGAAAGCTCTGAGATATTTTTACTCATAACTTCCTTAAGTCCGCATTCAGCACACAAAGCAGGAACCTTTACCAAAGCATCCTGACCGTGCATATCTGCAATATATTTAAGGTAATCTTCAACAATCATGTCACCATAAAGTGGTGCAGATTCCGGCATATAACCGATTTTCTTTTTAGCTTCAACAGGATTTTGAGAAATATCAATCCCGTCAATCAAAATACTTCCTGAAGTAGGATTAAGGAAGCCTGTAATCATTCTCATTGTGGTGGTCTTTCCCGCTCCGTTAGGTCCTAAAAGTCCTACAATCTGACCTCTTGGAATGGAAAAACTAACGTCATTTACCGCACGGAAATCCCCAAAATTACGGGAAACGTGGGAAACTTCTATCATTTTTTTATCCTCCTGCTTTAAATATACAAAAAAAACAACATACTGTGTAGAAAAGTTACGATTTTTTAGAAGTATGCTTTTACATCCATGGAAAATTTAAATCCATTAGAACGAGGGAAGAATTCAGCCTTCATATTCATGTTAAACTGAGTTTTTGAAAGCAGGCCTATAGGTATAATAAAGTCTGTATTAAGCAGTAAATAAAAGCTGTCCTTTATATAAGTCTGTGAAAAAATATCGTACAAATAATTATCTCTTCTTATATCAGGCAATAATACTGAAGTTGTGTCATAATCAAGACAAAAATTATAACCAGCCTTTAGTCCAACTCTGGAAAAGAAAAGATAAAGCAAAGGTATTCCGTTTTGAATTTCATTTCCCAGCAAAAGGATTTCGCTGTTAACTTCCATTGCTGTACCCGTAGTATTCAGAAGTTCAAGACTTAAAGTTGAAGGAAGGCTTAATACCCAGCCATTTATAATAGGAAGCGGGGTCAAACGTGGTATTTCTACAGAAGCAAAAAGACCTATATTTACCTGACTTATATCCAGGGCCTGCTCGTCATAAAGGGCATTTACCTCTTCTTCTGTCAGGCCACTTTCCTGTCCATTTTCAATTTGCTGAAGGGCTTCTGTCTTATTTGCTTCCAAAAGCTCCATTTCATTTATATCCCAGGTGGCATAAAGGCGGCCGCCAAAGGTAAGTCCCCGCCTTTCGTATTTAGATACTCCATACTGATGAGAATTGGAATAAGTAATAGTGGCGTCCATTTCTATTAATTCATAGGCATCCCATATAGGAGTCCAGCCCGAAAGCGTAGGATAAATTTCAGACTTATTTGAATCATAATATTCGGTAGATGCGGTATAAGTTGAAGATATTGCAAAATCCATATCCCGCAGGATTGTTCCTACAGGAATATCCCAGGAGGTTTTAGCCAGACCGGTAAAATCGTACTGTCCTTTTTTACTGGCATTAACTATTGCTCCCGCTTCTATATCAATTGGCGTAGAGGAATTCTTTATATAAGCTGCAGCTGAATATTTTTTTTCTTTATCCAGAGCGGCCTGAGAGGCTTCTTTCTGCTCTGCGGAAGTGGCATTAATTGTATGTTCAAAATCTACAACAAGGAAGTTTGTACCAACAGAAAGCATAAATTCTGTATTTCGCATTGGATCAGAATCTGAGCTTATAGTTAGACCAAGTGCAGGCCATAAGAAAGCGCCATCTTCAAAGGAAATCTCTCTAATTGCAAGCATTGGCATAAAAGAAACATTCATTAAATACTTAAATGCATTGTATTTTTTTAATGTATATTCTCCCAAAAGCTTATCAGAAGGAGAAAAAAGCTGACTTCCACTTGTAATTTCACCTTCAATTTCACCTTCAGCGGCAGCTGTAGCAGACGCGAAAGCTAAAGTCTCTTCCGGCAAAGCTTCAAAGGCAGCCTGAACATAAGGAATTGAATCAGCAGACAGATATCTTAATTCATTATGAGAAGTTTTCTTGGCACTGTAATAAAACCTGTCTGCACAAAAAACCGGATAGTATACTCCACCAAAGGCATCACAATCCTGCAGCATAATTGCTTTCGGCTCGTAATTTTCGTTAAGGCTTATATAGCCCGAACGAACAAGAGAACCTTCATGCTCTGGAACAAAGCTAAAGGTATAGCGATTTTCTACTTCACAATCCAGTCTTAGGCCATCTATATAAATAGTTTTTCCCAACTCATCATAAATCTTAAAGCTCTTTAAAGCAGTCTGTATTTTTCCTTCAAAAAAGCTCTGGTAAACTAAGGTCTGTTCCCCCTCTTCTTCAAGAAGATAAACAAAGCGTCCAGGTCCAGCAGAATTGAATGAATGAGGAATAGCCTTTCTATCAAAAACCTTATAATCAATAAGCCTGCTTTCTTCCTCTTCTAAATCAAGGGAATAAATCTGAAGCTCCGGAACTTTTCCATCTATATTGAGACCAGCCAAACAAAGCTTGCCTTGATCATCTATGAGGAAAGAAGAATCTCTAAGCGAAAATTTAAAATCAAGAAATTCTCTTTCTTTTAAATCAAAGACATGAGTTACAACTTCCTTAAAATCATCGCGTAACTTACTGCGGGTAAAAGAAATAGCCAGATAGCGTCTGTCAGGAGAAAGAGCCATATAGCTTATGTCTTCAGCAATAAACAAAAGCTGCCTGATTTTTAGATTTCCATTCAAGTCAAAGATATCTACCTCATGACGAATTCCGTCATACCAGACAATTCCATAATTTGTATAAAAAATATGTTCAAAAAGTCCCTGACTGTCATGTTCAATCAGCTCCTGGGTCTGCCTTTCCCAGATATTCATTTTTTCCATATATTCCGGCATAGGAATAGAATCTTTAAAATCCTCCCAGGCCGCGTAAATAGACTTGCCGAAAATCTTATAAAAAATACCGTCTGTTAGAATAAGGTGAAGTTTTCCACATTCATTCCAGAATTCCATATATTTTTCTACACCGTACTCACTCATAAGATAAGCGGCAAAGCCATTTGCAGCGGCGTAAGACAAATCAGTTCCAGGATGAATATCTCGTAAAACGGCTGCCTGAAACCAGGATGGAAATTTATTTTCTATTTTTGCCTGAATAAGCAATTGCTGATAGTAAGAGTCATTAAAATCCAGAGGGATAGCTTCGGAAGAAGCCAGTTTTACATAGCCTTCAACAAAGGTAAAGGGCAAATACATAAGAGAAATTGGCTGAAAACCGTCTCCCCCTACTGTTTTATAAATAAAATGATTAAGAGGGCTTCTTACAGAAGTGGAAATAGCCTTAAATATTTCATGATAAAGCAGACTTTCAAGCGAAGCACCACCAGCGACAGGAACCGCATCAAAAACAACAATTCTATTATAAGGCTGAGTTGTATACTTTACCTTTAATACTTCAGAATCCGGAGAAATAATAATCGGCATAGAAAAATCATACTGATAATTTACAGCTGCCTTTGCCTTTTCATACATAGCATCAACTATATCAGCTATGTATTTTGCACTTTCTGCAGATTCTTTTGGAAAAAGGATTTCAAAATGCTGGGTCTTTACCAGATAAACCCGTCTTGGATGTGCAAGAACACTATTGCCTGCCCATAAAAAGCCCGTAAATACGAAAAAAATTAAAACAAAGACAAGCGACTTAGGACTTTTCACAGGCAAAACAAAGGGTATAGATATTTTAGAAAGCTTCCAGAACTTTCTTAAAGATTTCCAGGCCCTCAGCGATCTCCTTATCAGAAATGTTTAGTGGTGGCAGGAAACGAACTACATCACTTCCTGCAGATGTAACACACAATCCATTTTCAAGACACTTTTTCTTTATGTCAAGAGGATTAACCTTTGTGTCAATCTGAATACCAATCATAAGGCCCTTACCACGAACATTTTTTACAAGAGGATTATTCCAGCTGCTGACAGCGCCACGGATTGTATCTCCCGCATAATTTACACGATCCAGGAAGGCTGGGTCTGAAACTAAGTCCAGAACAACAAGTCCTGCAGCACAGGCAAGAGGATTTCCTGCGAAGGTAGACTGATGATCTCCTGCTTCAAAAACATTTGCCTTACCACGGAAAAGACAGGCTCCCATAGGAACTCCGCCGGCAATTCCCTTTGCAAGTGTTACAACTTCAGGCTCAATTCCATATGCCTCGCTTGCAAGAAAGCTACCTGTACGGCCAACTCCAGTTTGAACTTCATCAACCATAACAATAGCACCGGCAGCACGAGCGGCATCTGCGGCAGCCTTTGCCCATTCCGGATTAAGAAGATTTACTCCCCCTTCTCCCTGAATGCACTCAAGGAAGAGAGCTGCAGTAGTGTCATCAAAAGCATCCTTCAAGGCATCAAAATCATTTGGCTTAAGAGTTTTAAATCCATCCGGATATGGTGCAAAACATTCAAGATGGAATTTATCCTGGCCAGTTGCAGTAAGTGTAGCAAGAGTTCTTCCATGGAAAGAGCCTTCCAGAGTTACTATAGTCTTGCGCTTTGCTCCGCCATTTACCTGACCATACTTGCGGGCCAATTTAATAGCAGCTTCATTCGCTTCAGCACCAGAGTTACCAAAATAACCACGCTCAAAGCCTGTTATGCGAAGAAGATTATCTGCAAAATCAAGTCCTACATCAGAAAAATAGTAGTTGGAAATATGAATCTGACGGGCAGCCTGACGTGAAAGGGCTTTTACAAGTGGCTTACAGTTATGTCCTAGACAATTAACTCCAATACCAGAAACAAAATCAATGTATTTTTTGCCGTTTACATCCCAAAGAGTAGAACCCTTACCCTTTGCCATTACAACTTCAAAGCTTCCGTAGTTATTTACGATTTTCTTATCCATATTCCAAACCCCCGCCTACCCCTCCGGGCAGACTTTGTATAAATATGCAA
>JAIKYB010000104.1 GCA_024683675.1 Treponema sp. | reverse complement strand
TTTATTTTCCAATAATATCTCTAGCCAAAATCTTAGCAATATTAGGTCTCTTTACCAGGTCGCCCTTAAGTCCTTCCTCGCGAGCCTTGTTTACGTAGTCTGGGCTCTGGAAACTGTACTTAAAGTTTGTATGAACATCGTAGGTTCCCTTCATAAGAGCGTAAGCATCTTCTGTCATTACAAGCTCTTCATCTGTTGGAATTACGAAAATCTTTGTCTTGCTGTCATCAGCGTGAATGTAAGTTTCTGCGTTTCCTGTGAAAGACCATTCGTTGCGCTGAGCATCAATCTTGATACCGTAGTTTTCAAGACCGGAACAAGCCTTCATACGTGTGATTGGTCCACGCTCTCCTACACCTGCAGTCCAAACAATTGCATCTACATGTCCAAGCTCAGCCATGAAGGCACCGATGTACTTCTTAATGCGGAGGGCTTCCATTTCAATAGAAAGCTGACAGAGCTTGTCGCCCTTTGCAGCGTCAATTTCGATATCGCGGCGGTCTGAATATTTTCCTGTAATACCAAGACATCCACACTTCTTGTTCAATGCCTTATCCATTTCGTCAGCAGACATTCCAGTCTTGCGCATAATATAGAATGGAAGGGCTGGGTCAAGGTCTCCGGAACGAGTTCCCATTACAAGACCTTCAAGAGGAGTAATACCCATTGTTGTATCATAGCAAACGCCGTTTTTAACAGCACACATAGAAGAACCGTTTCCAATGTGGCAGATAATAAGGTTGCAGTCTTTTGGATCTTTTCCAAGAAGTACTGCAGCACGTTTTGCTGTGTACAAGAAAGAAGTTCCGTGGAAACCATAACGGCGGGCAGCGTACTTCTCGTACCATTCGCGTGGAATTGCATACTGGAAGGTTTCTTCCGGCATTGTCTGGTGCCATGCTGTATCCATGATAGCTGAATGTGGAACGTTTGGCATAACCTTCTGAGCTGCTTCAATACCCATAATGTTAGCTGGCATGTGAAGAGGTCCAAGGTCTACAACCTCGCGGAATCCGTCGAGAACCTCCGGAGTAATAAGAACTGATTTTGTAAACTTTTCTCCACCATGAAGTACACGGTGACCAACAGCTCCAATTTCGTCCATATTCTTAATAACACCAACTTCAGGGTCAGTAATTTCTTTAATGATGAGCTCAATTGCTTCCTTATGAGTTGGACAAGGACTTTCAATTTCTGTCTTCTTTCCCTTTGCCTTGTGTGTAATGCAGGAACCTTCAATTCCGATGCGTTCTACAACACCGTTAGCCATTACTTCTTTGTTGTCCCAGTCATAAACCTGATACTTTGCAGATGATGAACCGCAGTTCAATGTTAAAATTACCATACGAGTTTCCTATTAAAAAAGATAAAATGTGGGTGGACGTCTGTCGAATTGACGCTAATGCGTGGCAGGCAGGCACTCAAATAAGATGGATATAGTATAAGAAAATTTAGGAGGATTTTCAACCGTGAAGACGATAGATGAAGAAGCCCCCATGGACAGGCCCCCTAAAGAAGCCCTGTGGGTGGGCGGTGGGAGGGCCTCTATGGAAGACCAGCCCACTTAATCGTAAGGGCCCCTCTAACGAATTACCACATTTACCGCAGAAGATTTTCCTTCCTTCTTGTAAATGCTCTTCAAGGGATGAATATCAAAGGCATTTGTAGACCAGCCGCCAACCTCATTAATATTTATAATATTAAAAGCAACAGGATGATAAACCGGAATTACCATTGCACTATCCAAAAGAATCTGCTCTGCCTTTGCCAGTAAATCATAACGCTCATAGTCAGAAGCTTCTGCCGCTTTATCTAAAAGACTGTCAAATTCTGCATTAGCCCAGCCAGAATCATTAAGTGAAGAAGTGCTTCTGTAAAGCTCCAGGAAGGCCAAAGGATCTGCAAAGTCTCCTATCCAGGTATAGGCAAACATATCAGCATCTGAAAGAGCAACATTTGACAAATACATAAAAGAAGGCAATTCCCGAATTACAAGCTCTATTCCCAGGGGCTTAAGCGCTTCAACCAGCAGATTCTTCTTTTCTTCGGTTAGAGTATACTGTGATACCTCAAAAATCAGCTGCAAAGTTTCTTCTTTACCAAGATTATACTTTTCGCGGGCCGCATCCATCTGAAGCTTTGCCTCATTTAAATCTGTAAAATCAAAGCCCTGTGGAGAATTATAGCCCGCAAGAGGATAAACAAAGGTAGTAGCCGGAACCAAAGCCCCGGAACGTAAATTAGTCCAGGGAAGAGCTTCAAGCACTGCATTCCTAAATTCGGGATAATCCCATGGAGTAAACTGTCCATTCTTTATAAGATTCTTTTTGGAATTACGGAAAAAATAATAGGCCGTTCCAAAGCTTGCAGACATCTGAATAGACTGTTTGTTTAAAACTCTGTCTGTTTCTATACTGCCCATAACCCAATCGGCTTTGCCAGTATTAAAAAGATAGGCATTTTCCTTTTCATCATCAGACTGCAAGAAAGTAATTTCTTCCAGTTTTACATTATCAGCATCCCAATAATAAGGATTTTTTTTCAAAAAATAGGAATCCTCTGTCTGATTTTCAAGCATATAAGGGCCAGAATAAACAGTAGGGATTCTGTGAATAATAGAAAAAGCAGTATGACAAAGCAGTTTAGGAAGATAATTTGCAGGCTCTCTTAATCTTATAGAAAGGCTGTAATCTCCTGTAATGGAAATTCCAACTTCTTCGGCACTGCACTTTCCAGCTCTAAAATCTGCAGCCTTCCAGATTATATCAAGTAAGGAAGAGTAAGGGGCCTGAGGATTTGAAAGCAACTGCAGCCAGGAATCGCGGACAGAAGCGGCTGTAATTGACTCTCCATTACTGAATTTTGCATTCTCTCTAAGCTTTATTGCCCATCTTTTTTTATCGCGGGAAACATGAAGATCATTTGCAAGAGCATATTCTGCATCTAAAGTTGTCGGATTATAAGAAAAAAGACCCTCATACAAGCCGCAAAGAATCTGAGAATCTGACGAATAACTTGTCACCTGAGGATTTAATTCATGAACATGCTTGCTTTCAACAATAACAAAGCCCTCTGCACCTAAAACTGAAAGCAAAGTGCAGAGCAAGAGAGGAAGAAGAATCTTTTTAGCCTTCATTTTCATTAATTCCTAATTTTTTCATCTGCTCGGCTTCTTCCTTATAAGAAATATAATCACCGCGCTTTTTATTAACAGAAATAATAGTATTTCTTAAGGCTGAAAGCTCTATCTGCATACCTTTAATTTTGGCCTTTTGAATAGTATCAACACTGTCCTTAAAATATGCATCAAGGGCATTAATGATTGTAAAGGCTGATTGAGCTTCTGAAATCTGCTTGTTTACAAAAGAAAGAATCGCATCCTCTGAAGAGCTTTCTATCTTCTGATATTCGGCACCCTTTGAACCGATTGCTGAATAAATACGTTCCTTTCGGGAAAGGTCGGTCATAAAATCAGTAACATTAAGCTTCTGACTTTTTTCACCACCAGTTTTTGCATCTTTAATAGGAAGGATAATAATCTTTTCCTTTTCTGCAATATGGAAAGCCTTTTTTAAAGCTGAAAATAAGATATTAAAAAAGGTCTTTTTCTTTTCAAAAAGCACATCAAAATTCACATTGAGTTTAACATGCAGCTGATTAATTGTAGGAGCAAGTGCCCCTATAGAAAGTACAGTTGCCATTAAAAGCTCTTTTGTGTTTGGGCCAGTCTTCTTCTTTTTTACCTGAACTCCTGCAGCCTTTATTTCAAGTCTTTTTAATACAGCTTCCTGATTGTTTTCTTTAGAAGGGCCAATATCCTCTGAACAAATTTCATTTACAAGATCAGAATAAAATGGACGCTTAGGGAAAACCTTTGGAAAGTGTTTTTTTATTTCATTGAATTCCGCATCCTGACTTTGCTTTGCGTTACTGTCAAAATGAGGAGCCATAATAATTTCACGACGGATTTCGTATTTATAAATTTCCCGCTGAAAAATACCTAATTCATTTAAGATCTTTTTGATTTCAGCAGAAGCCTGGGCACACTTATTTATACTGTCATTTACCATACTCTGAACAACAGCTGGTGCTCCATTTCGTGCATTGTTAAGAGTTACTGCAAGACCATGTGCATTAGGATTAGAGCTGCTTATTACAACGTCCTCCCATTCAAAAACCTTACAAAAATCAAGCAGCTTCTTTACCTTTGGAATAGGAAGGGAATCAACCGCAAAACGAACATAAGTACAGATATAGTCCAGCATTGTTTCATATTCAGAAAAACGCTTACCTATCTCACTATGAATATCAGAATCATTAAAAGGTGAAGTATCAGGAAGTGAAATATCAGAAATATGCTTATCAAGACGGTAAGGGTCACTTTCAATCAGTGAGCGCTTGGTGAGCATGTCATACAAATTTCTTACACAAGAATGAATAAGACGATACTGAAGAAGTAATTTTTCTAATTCTTCAGTATTATACCACTCAGCCTTTCTTGAAATACTTTCCTGTAATTGTTGTGAAAACTCGGTATCTTCCATGTTCACATTATCGGCATAAAATCAGGATTTCAGCACTTTTACTTTTATTTTGAAAGAATCTTCACGGTTTGCCCCGGAATAAGCAGGGAAAAATCAAGTTCAGGGAGATTTCCTTCTTTATCTTCTGCAACTACAAATCTGTAAACAGGCTGCCCCGTAATTTCATCATCCTTTTCATGAATAATGCTGCCTTTTACACTAGTTTTTTCCAGTTTAAACTCAGCTTCGGCCCCCTCTTCTTCTGTTACAAGATAGCGGGCCTGAGGTGCAAGGTAAATTATAATATCCTCATAGCCAGAGCCGGAAAGAATTGCTGCATTAGACTTAAGCCCTGTAAGCATATTAGTCATAACCTGCTCATAAAGCTGCTGGCGGCGGCCCATTTCCTCTTTTCCCTCTTCTATTTTCTGATTAAGGGCGGACTTTTCTTCGTAATAAGAAAGAGTTGTATCCATATAAGAATCACTCATAGAATTTACCAGACTTCTTGCAGCAGAAACATATTCTGGAATAGAATATTTTTGAGGGATAGAAGCAACCGTATCATCCAGATACATATACTGATTATATTTCTTTTGATAATCAGAAACTGCGTTAACAAAAGAGTCCTCTGAAATCTCATTTTGAGAAAGCACTTCAGAACCGTTAAAGCTTTCTTTAGACTGACTGGTCTCTCCATAAATAATTGCATTTGCTGTAGAATCCGAAAGCTTTGGGTCAAGCTTATCTATCTCTGCTTGATACTTTTCCACAACCTGATTTATGGCTACCCTCATATCTTCCTGATTTTTTTCACGCTGATTTTGCAGGGCCGCTTCAAGCTGGGCAATTCGCTTTTCGTATTTATCTTCCTGACTTTTAAGTTCAAGTTTGTGAAGCTGACTTTCTGAATCCAAAGAGGCAGTATCCCCTGCACTTTCAATTGCAGAGGCATCAAATTTAGAAAGTGCCTGACGGAACATTTCCGCATCCTCTTCAGCTTCCTTTCTTTTTACAGAATAATCTTCCCTTAATGCTTCTATTGTTTCTTCATAGCGTTGATTGATTACTCTAAGTCTGTTTTCATAATCCTGACTTGAATCAAGATGAAGAGAATCCAGAACAAAAATTTCATTATTGCGGCTGAGTTCGGCATCCTTTAAGGCAGAAGAATAATCTGAATCAACACGGGCAACAACCTTAAGGGCGCTATCATAACTGGTCTGGGCGGCTGAAACAGAATTCAAAAGATTTTTTAAGTTCAAATCTTCAAAATCTTCAAGACTTACTTTAATATCATGGTTTTTAGAAGAAATAACCATAGACATAACAAAAGCCACAGCCAGAATTACTATTAAAGATGATACCAGCAAAATTATAGAAAAACCTGAATGATTCTTCCTGGTCTTTTCGTATTCCTTTTCAATATTGTATGACTGCCCCTGGGAATTATGATGAATCAGACTCACCTCATCCCCCAGGAACATCATAACTTCCTGGTGAATCTTTACTTCGTTGTCATTGTCCATATTCCGCTCCAATTTTCAGGTGCACTCTTGTTTCCCATACGTTCCAGGAAAACCTCCGTAAGTTCAAGTTCAGTTTTCTTAAAAAGCTTTCTTGCAGCTGTCCAGTCTCCCTCATAATAGGCCTTTAATCCATCAGAAAAAAGCTGATAGCGGCTGATTAAGGAAGCATCCATATCCTCTTTATCAAATGGGAAGTAAATCTTCTTTCCCTGAGTTTTTCCCTTTACCTGAACCGTATCAATTTCAAAGAAAATATAACGGTCAGATTCTGCTTCAACCTCCTCTTTTACATAAGCGGAAACAATAACAGGAATATGATAAATTCGGGTGAGACCTTCAAGTCGGGAAGCTGAGTTTACAGTATCTCCAATTACCGTATTTGCCATGTGGGCCTGCAGAGGATCTACCTCATCATTTCTTCCGATGGTACCATAAAAAACCTTTCCACCATCAATTCCGACACCAACGTCAACAAGTACAGCCTGGAAAACTCTTTCTTCTGATTCTGTAAGACTTCTGCTCTTTTCTATTTCCTGGCGGCGAGCCTTCATTTCTTCACGAAGGGCTGCTGTAGAACGGGTAATTCCCCATGCCGATTGAATAGCATTAACGGATTTAGATTTCTTAGCTTCCAAAGTTCCGTACACTGCCAGAATTGCATCACCAATAATTGATCCTACAATTCCATTACTGTAATGTACATTCTGAATAACCCGATTATAATGAACGTTCAAAACTTCAATAATATCATTACCAAGAGTTTCCGTACGGTAAGTAAAGCTCTTAACATCAGAGAAAAGCATGGTAAGTTCCCTCTGGCTGCCCTCCAGGCCAACCTCCTGACCTGAATAAGCCTTGGCAACAATATCCTTTGAAACAAACTTCTGGAAAGTGTCCAGCAAATTATTTACCTGAGAAGAAAGATTATTAAAGGAAGCAGCCATGTAGGTAACGTCATCATTTGGGGCCTTTGACAAATCAATCAGCTCCAGCTTTTTACTCTGCTGCATGCGAATAAGCTCAGAAGTAAACTTCCTCATAACGCCGAATTCTTTGCGGAGAATTATATATCCAATAACAATAAAGAGAATGGTCAAAGAAAATATAACTATTGCAATATAGGCATAAATACTATGATTTTTTTCGTCTAAATCTGAGCGGCGTTCTGCACGTATAATGTAGTAATTCCAATCATCCTGGAACTTATAAACACCAAAATATTCAGTTTCATCCCCCATAAAATAAACAGAACCTTCTTCAATTCCCTGACTTCTCTGGGTATTCAGATTCTCCAGAGCAAGACTATCCGGAAAGCTGTCCCATTTTATCTCAGGATTATTAGAAGTCATAAAGAAGAGTTTGCCTTCCGGACTAATGCCAACTGCAAGACTGTTATTATTTGCGAAACCACTTTCGGCAACCTTGCACATAGACTCATTGCAGGCATCTTTATCACCAGAATAGGCATAAATCTGAAACTGATTTGCAGCGTTGGTATACAGTTCCTTGAGCTGCTGAACCATAATTGTATTATTAAGATTGATTATTTCTTTTTGAGTAAACTGAATTGAAATGAAATTCGTGGCAAAATTAGATAAAACAATAAGACTAATAAAAATTGCAAGAATCTTAATTCGCAAAGGAATAATGACTGTATTACCAACCTTTGAAAAGAGTCCTTTTTTTTCTGCCACAGACCAACCCCCTTACATCAAGCGGTTTTCGATAAAAAAATTATAAATGAATTGAATAAAAATCTCAATTTTTTTATCATGAAAACATACATTATGGAAACAAAAGAAATAGAAAATAATAAATCAAAAAAATCCCTGCTTCATTCTGGAATAATTCTTTCTATAATGACCCTTATGTCCCGCATAATGGGTCTTATCCGCGAAATGACCAAGGCTTCCTTTCTGGGAACCGGTCTTTATGCTGACTGTTTTACAGTTGCCTTTCTTATCCCTAATCTCTTAAGAAGGCTTTTTGCAGAAAACGCAATATCTGTTGCTTTTATTCCAACCTTTAAGGAATACCTTTCTAAGGGAAACTCTGAAGAAAACAAAAAAGACACCCAGCAATTTCTGGCTTCAACCTTTACTCTGGTAAGCTTTCTTACGGCCTGTGTAGTTGTAATTGGAATTATAATTACACCATTTTTGATGCCGATTTTCTGTAAGGCGCCTCAAGCAAGCTCTGCAGACTATGCCGCTCAGCTTGAATATTATCTTTTGGAAAGAAATGAAACTGCAGTTCTTACCCGAATTATGTTTCCATATCTTTTTGTAATTTCAGTAGCAGCATTTTTTCAGGGAGTTTTGAACAGCTGTAATATTTTTGCTCCATCAGGCTTTACCCCTGTCCTCTTCAACGGAATTGTAATTCTGGCAACTTATCTTTTGTCTCCATACACTGCAAATCCTGCCCGCGCCATGTCTATTGGCGTAATTATCGGAGGAAGCATTCAGGCCGCCTTCCAATGGCCTTTTATAAGAAAGACCGGCTGGAAAATAAGATTTACAAGCTTGCAAAAAACCTTTACAAATCCCGGAACTAAAAAGGTAATTTCATTAATAGTTCCTACAATTATTGGAATGGCTGCCTACCAGCTGAATGATGTAGTTTCAACCTCCATGGCAAAACACGTAGGCGAAGGAATTGCCTCCAGCCTTCAGTACAGTCTGCGCCTGCAGGAACTGATTCTTGGAATCTTTGCCGTTTCAATTGGAACTGTAATTTTGCCTGACCTTTCCGGTCACGCCAACTCAAAAAACTGGGCAGAATTTAACAGAATGCTGCTTCAGGCTATCAAAATCATGACCCTGATTTCAATTCCTATCACAGCCTATTCACTTATAACAGGACGGGAGCTTATCTCCCTTCTTTACAAAAATAAGCTGTTTGATGAAGAATCAGTACGCCTAACTCTGGGAGAATTCCGCTTCCACATCGCAGGTCTGGTCTTTATTGCCCTGAACAGAATTATTGCTCCAGCTTTCTATGCTCAAAAACAGCCAAAGCTGCCAACCCTTGCGGGCATCATAAGCTTTACTTCCAATATAATTCTTGTATTTTTACTTTCCATGCAAATGGGCGGAAACGGAATTGCCCTGGCCCTGAGCGTAGCAAGTCTTATAAATACAATCTTCCTCTTTATTTTTATGAATAAACTGGAAGCAATGGAAACTGGAAAGCTTGTTCGCGGCACCCTGCTCTATGCCTTAAAAATGTGTATAATGTCTCTTATTGCGGCAGCACCCTGCTACTTTATGCACAAGGCCCTGGTTGCCCACTTTGCGGGCTACAGCAGATTGATTGCAAACGGCCTGCCAATTGCTCTAACAGCCATAGTTTTTGCAATAATTGGAGTGCTGGAACTTGTAATTACAAAGGATGAAATTATCAGCGTAATTTTAAAGAAGGTTAGAAAATGAAAGAATACACAAAAGAAGAATTAGCGGCAATTTTTAAGGCAAGACGTAGTAGACTTGCAGCCTACTTACGGGATAACAATATTGGAGCCTGTGTTTTTATAGACAGCGAAGAACATCGGGACCCTGCCCTATCTTATTTTACAAACCATGCAAACGACGCAGCACTGATTATCTTTAGTGATGCTTATTCAGTTTTAATTCCCTGGGATGAAAACCTGGCCAAAAAGAATGGCTTTTACGATAAATTAGTTCCATATACCCGCTACAAAAATGATGATATAAAGGCTGTAAAAGCAGTATTAAATGCCTGCTATACCCACGGAGAAAACACAAAGGTAGAGCTTCCTCCTTACCTTACCTATCCTCATTACCTTCATTTTATTGATGAACTTTGCAATTATGATTGCCGCTGCAAGGAAGATGGAGCCCACAGCTTTGTTTTGGAATGCAGAATGATTAAGGACCAGTACGAAATTGAATGTACAAAAGAAGCTGTTCGTGTAGGTGACCTTATAATTGATGAAATTGAAGCTCAGATTAAAGATGGAAGGATTAAGACCGAAACTGATGTTGGTTTACTTATAGAAAGAATGCTGAGAGAAAATGGCTGCGAGCGTACAGGTTTTGATACCCTGGCCGCAGGTCCAAGCCGAAGCTTTGCGATTCATGCCTTCCCGGGATATACAGCAGCCCCATGGCCGGCAGAAGGCCTTTCTATTTTGGATTTTGGAGTTGTTTATAAGGGTTACACCAGCGACACAACAATTACAGTTGCAAAGGGCCCTCTTACCCAAGCCCAGGAAGAGCAGTTAGCCCTTGTGCAAAAAGCCTTTGATGAATGCTTAAAGCTTTACACTCCAGAGCATACAATCGTAGAAGCTGCAAAAAAAGCTGATTCTGTATTTGCCTCCGCAAAAAGAAAAATGCCACATACCCTGGGCCATGCCACCGGACTTGAAATACACGAATATCCAAGGGTAAGTACAAAAATGCCGCCGGAACTAAAATTCCAAAGCGGCATGATTCTTACTCTGGAGCCTGGACTCTACGATGTAGAAATCGGCGGCAGCAGACTTGAAAATGATATTTTAATTACAGACCATGGAAATGAGGTTTTATCTCATTCCCGAATAATCCGTCTCTAAAAAATCTGGCTCTTCTGGTTCTCCAGTTCAATCTGTTCCAGGATTCCATCTGCGCTGGCACAAAGAGCCTTTGCTACATCTCTATCACTAAGGTCTTCAGAAAGCTTTTTCATATCTGTAAGAACCTTTGTGATAAGAGAGTTAGAAACCTCTCCTGTTTTTTCACAGATAAGATTCTTCAAATATTCATCACCTAGAACTCCAGACTTAATAAGAGATTCTGCAGTAGCAAGAAGTCCAGGCTTTCCGGAGAACTTATCAATAAGATAAGCCAGCAGCATATTCATACGGCGGGTAATAGACTTATTTTTATCGCTTTCTGGAAGGAAGGCTAAAAGTGCACGCAGCATCTTAAAGAGTTCAATCTTATCAGCTGAAACAGCCTGAAGCTCTGTATCATTAAGGATTCTCTGAATTTTTTCAAGCATGTAATCACTGGAATTTTGGTCTTCAGCTTCTGGAATAACCTCTGCTTCTTCAGCCTCCTCAACCTCCTCAACATCCTCAGCTTCTTCGATTTCTTCCACCTCTTCCTTTCCACTTTCTGCAGATATATCAGCAATCTCTGCTTCATCCATAGCATCATAATTCTCGCAGCAGTCACCTGCAAAGGAATCTACATCCATGAATTCTTCTTCAAACATATCTGTATCCATAAAACTTTCATCCATCATATCATCATCATTAAAATCCTGATTTGCAAAACCATCATCAGGAATCTGCTCTTCCTCAGGCTCTGCACTTTCTGTCTTTTCAAAATCAGGTATTTTTTCTTCCAAAGCACGGTCTACAGCCTTATCAACTGCCTTATCTACAGCTTCATCAACAGCCTTATCAACAGTTTCCTTGATAAAATCTTCTGTATCTTTAAGACGATCCGCCATTTCAAAGGTCCTGCGCTGGCTGTCCAAAACTGCAGCAAGGGCAGAATCTGAAAGAGCCTGGCTCACAGGCTGACTTTGCAAAGGAGGCATTTCTTCCTGATAAAGAGGCTTCTCTTCTGCCTGCACAGGAGGATTCTCTGCCGCTTCTTCATTATCTCCTTTATTATCAAATTCGTTCCAGAAGTCATTTTCGGCTTCTTCTGCAAGCTCATCTGTAAGAGGAATACTATCTCCCATCTGACTAAAATCAAAAGGCTCATTATTTTCATCTTTAGAAAGAGAATCAAGTCCCAGTTCTTCAGCACTCGGAAGAGCAGGCTCTTCTTCGGCATCGGGCACGGCATTGGCCTCAGCGGGCATCTCTTCAGCTTCTTCATTATTACCAAAGACAGCTGCATCAAAATCTCCATCATTTTCGGCCAAATCATGCAGGGAAGGAGCTTCTTCATAAACAACAGCTTCATCACTTACACTTGCATTAGTATCAGCAGTCTCAGACTCCTGCTCTTCAATCAGGCTCCGATCCTTTTCAGCATTTTCTTCTTCCGGCACAAGAATAGACTGTACAATTTCTTCTGCAGAAGGAAGCTTTGTCAGTGCATCATCAAGTCTTTTCAGCTCTGAATGTCCACTCAAACTGCCACCGCTAAGCACAACGCTCTTTTCATAAAAGGCCCGGGCATTCTGCAGGTTACCGCTCACTTCATAAATATGGCCAAGTTTAGCATAACCTTCCGGAGACTTTGACCTTCTTTCTATAAAATCCTTGGCATAACGTTCTGCTCTTTCGTAATTTCCGGTCTGGGTAAAACGGTCAGCCGCTTCAAGCATATAGCTCTTATAATGATGATTTATAGTCTGGATTTTCTTATAATATTCACTAGCCTTATCTTCCTCACCCTCGCAAATATAGTACTGACCATACAAATCCAGAACTTCAGGGTCACTTTCTCCGCCATTATCATAAAGCTCTTTTATATTTTCCAGAGCCCGGTCATATTCCTTGTTAGAAAGCAGGGTGTGAGCATACTGCTTCTGGATATCCTTGTTTTCCGGCTCAATATCCATAGCTTCAAGAACCTTTTCCATTGCTTCCTGAGGCTTTGCTCCCTTTTCAAGGGCTTGGGCAAGAGTTGAAAGAATATTAATATCACTTCCCTTAATTGAATCGGCTTTTTTAAGAGTACGGGAAGCATTTGAATAGTCAAACTGATTAAGGAAAATCTTTCCCAGAATATACAAAAGATCTGTATTCATAGGATGAAGCTTAATTGACTGTTCAACTAAATCCTGGGCGGCTTTTGTCTGCTGGCATTTTACAAGAAGCCCGCTAAAATCGTGGATTGCATCTGTCCAGCCCGGACGGGTTTTCAAAGCCGCATTATAACAGCGAACTGCATCCGGATAAGAATTGGCAGCTTCATAACAGCGGGCAAGATTATAATTCAAAATAGGATGATTTGGGTCTACCTGCAGTCCTCTCTTAAAGGCTGCAATAGACTTATCATATTCCTTCTGTGCATAATAAATTGAACCAAGGTGGTTATAGGCAAGAACATCATCCGGATTTTCTGCAATTACAGATTCAAAAGCAGCAATTGCATCCTCATAATTTCCCATTTCTTTACAGGTAAAGCCGTAATTGTAATTTACACTGGCAGAATCTCGGCCTTCATCCTTGGCCCTCTGCAAAATCTGAATAGACTCTTCATATCTTTTAAGGCGGCGGTAAATTGCACCAAGGCTGTTCATGGCTTCTATATAATGAGGATAAAAGGTGATTATCTGTTCATAATAAGGAATTGCCTTCTCATCTTCACCGGCCTTTACGTAAATACTTCCAAGCTCCTTTAAGTAATCTACGTTAGACTCGTTTCCGTGGAGAAGCTCCTTATATAGCTTTGCAGCAGTTGTCCAGTCATGAGACATTACTGCATTCTGAGCCTTTGTTAAAATTAAATCCTTTGCCATCATATCCTCCCAAACCTAGCGGTAAGCAAGCGGACGGGCAAAAACTTCTTTTGAAAGTTCCCCCACCACTCTCTTGTCATGTGCCGACCAGGCCGCCAACGCAAAATAATATATTTTCCCGTTTTCCAGTCCTGTCACGGTAAAGCTTGTTGTATTTCCAACATCAATTGGAGATTCCCCTTCAAGGGCAATTCTTCCAAGATATTCACCCGGGCGGTTTCCATAATAAAGGTAGTAACCACCGGCTGTTTCATCTACTGAATAATTCCAGGAAACTGTAACACTTCCGTTTCCAGCAACTGCCTTTACAACAAATGGTGGCAAAGGCTCCGGAAGCTCTTCAAACTTAAGTACAATTTCGGTAACACTAGGAGAAAGGTCTCCGCTGCCATCTGGCAAAAGCTCTGCAGAAACCTGGAAATAAAGTCCATTTACTCCGCTAATTTCTTCTCCGGACTTTACAGCCTTCCATTCAGGATAAGAATCTGTCCAGTTAAAGAAATTATCACCAGAGCGGACAAAGAAAGAAACATCTGTCTGAGCCGGACAATTTACCTCAGCTTCAAGCTCTGTAAGAATAGAGCCGTTAGAAACCATAATCGGGCGGGAAACAAAACGTCCGCCCTGGGGAAGATACTGGGTATGTCCTATTTTTCCGCCATATTCCGCTGACTGGAATTCGGGTCTCATATAAGGCCGCCTCATAATTCTTATATCATCTATGGCACCCGTATATTCACTGCAGAAGGAAACCTCGGAAGGGGTTCCCAGATAAACCAGAGAAACCTCGCCTCCTTCATTTCCGTCAGCTGTTATGTATTTTAAGTCTTCTGTACTTCCGTCCAAAATATATTCCAACAGACCGCTTTCACTATCAAAAGAAATTACATGATAGCTCCATTCATCCGGAATTAATCTTTTTGAACCTTTAAGATAGATTTCATTTTTACCATCTTCATTTTTATAGCCGTCAAAGAAGTTAGAAAAGCTCCATTCCATGTGCCCCTTATTAAAAACTCCCGAAAGCAGCTGATAAACAAGTCTGCCATCTACATTTTTAGAAGATTCCCAGTTGAAAATCACTTCGCCGTTTTCTACAAGAGAAGGACAAAGCCAATATTCAATAGTAAAAGAACCCAGCAAGCCTTCAGAACCAAAGAAGGTGCCTGGCTTTCCCTGAACTCTAAGGCCACCTAAATTACGGCTGAGCCCCGCAAATTTTTCATTATTAGTCTGATTTGTAATTCCAATATTATTTTGCAGAACTGTATATTGTCCATCAGAAATAATCTGGCGGGCATCTTCAAAATCAATCAGTAAATCTGTATCGCGGTCACTAACAAAGGAATTTGTTTCCAGCTGAAGGCAGTCATAACCAAAACGCCCCTTTCCCTTTGTGATATTTTCTTTAACCTGCAGCTCTGGCCAGCCATCTTTACCACCAAGAACAATATCCTTAGCAAAAAGCGGAAGGAGGCAGACCATAAAAATCACTGTGAAAATTCTTCTTTTTCTGATACAATTTCCTGACATAAAATGACAGACAAAACTTCAAATGCAGCTCTTTCTTCTAGAGAAATCCTGCACCAGACAGCTCTGAAAGCTCCTTTATCTAGCGGTGTTTACATGTGGCGCAACGCCCAGGGCACCGTCATTTACGTGGGAAAAGCAAAAAATCTTAAAAACCGTCTGTCTTCCTATTTTTCCGGACAACAAACAATCAAGACCAGACTTTTAATCTCCCACGCCAAATCTATTGAATACATCACAACAACAAACGAGTATGAAGCTCTGCTGTTGGAAAACAACCTTATTAAAAAGTATTCCCCTCGCTACAACATCAACCTTAAAGATGGAAAATCCTATCCGGTGATGAGGATTACGAAAGAAGATTTCCCAAAAATCTTTAAGACCCGTAACATTATCCAGGATGGTTCCACTTATTTTGGTCCCTTCCCTGATGTTGGCGCCCTTGACACATTTATTGAGTCAATCTTCAGGATTTATCCTGTACGCCACTGCCGAACCTTAAGAAATCGCGACACCCCTTGTCTCTACTATCATATGAAGCAGTGCAAGGCTCCCTGCTGCGGAAAAATCTCCAAGGAATCCTACAATGAATACATCGGTGAAATAAAGGCTTTACTTGAGGGAAAAGGTGACGAAAGTCTTACTAAAATGACAGCCCAGATGAAGGCTGCCGCTGCTGAACTGAACTTTGAAAAAGCTGCCCGTCTGCGCGATGCAATAAAGGCCCTTATGGTTTTGCAGAACCAGAATATAGTAGAAAGCTTTGATTCTGATGACCGCGATTATATTGCCTACTACTGCGAAGGCGAACTGGTTAGCTTTACAGTCCTCAAGATTCGTCAGGGCAAGCTGATTGGCCGTGAAAATTACCATGTTGAATCTCTGAATGATGATATTGATTTAGTTGGCGAATTTATGGCCTGTTATTATGAGGAAGCTCTTCAGATTCCACCTTTCGTCTATATTCCAAAAACAGAACAGGTAGATTTAATAGCTCAATGGCTGGCTAATGAAATGAAGAGCTCTTCTAAGGTTATTGTAGTTGATTCTCACGATGCCCCTCGAGATGTAGCGGCCCTGCAGATGGCAAGGCAAAACGCAAAAGAAGACATTGTTCGGCGGCTGCGGGCCCGTGGTGATATGCCCGCCATGCAGGAGCTTAAAGAAAAACTTGGCTTACCTGGCCTGCCGGTCAGAATTGAAGGCTTTGATATTGCTCATATTGGGGGTAAGTGGCCTGTTGCCTCACTTATCAGCTTTTACAACGGGAACCCGGATAAGAAGAATTACCGCTACTTCCGATTGAAGACTACGGACGGTTTGATTGACGACTTTGCTTCTATGAAGGAGGCGGTTTCCCGGCGCTACAGCAGGCTTTTGAATGACGGAGCAGAACTCCCTGATTTACTTTTAATTGATGGTGGTATAGGCCAGGTAAATGCGGTAGAGGAGATTTTACTTTCTCTGGGCCTGGATATTCCTATTGCAGGCTTGGCTAAACGTGATGAAGAGATATATCGCCCTGGAAATTCGACACCTATATGCCTGCCAAAACGTTCTGATGGCCTGCGTTTACTGCAGAGAGTCCGGGATGAAACCCACCGCTTCGCAACCAGCCGCAACCAGAATCTGCGTACTAAAGAAAACACTAAGAGCATTTTTCTGGAGCTTCCCGGAATTGGGGAAAAAAGGGCACTGGCTTTACAGAGGGAATTTATTACGCTGGAAGGCTTGGCCGGGGCAGAAGAAAGTGCTGTAGCCCAGTGTATACATGTTCGCGCCAGCGAGGCAGCGGGCATTTTGCTGGCCGCTAAAGAACTGCTTGAGCGCCGCAATGACAAAAAAGATTTACAAAGGAAGTCTCTTGGGGTAAGTGGCACTACAAAAGAAAAGGCCGCCCAAGCTCAGTATCTGGAAGACCTGGCAGGAGCGGCCCTCGCCAGCGCCTCTCTGCAAGCCGCAGAAAAGACTCCGAAGTATGGGGAAGATTAATCAATAATAACCAGAACCTACATAGTCTCCAAAGCCCTGAATACCTTCTCGTTTATAAGCATCAAAGCCAACTTCAACATCTTTAACTTCCATTGCAAAAGTTTCCAAATCAACTCTTACAACTCTGTTCTTATTGTGTATCCTTTCATCATCTTCTTGTGGATTAGTAACCCAACCTCCTTCATCAGAGAGAATCAATTCTTTAGGTTTTCGAGCTAAAAATTTTCCAGGTCCATAAAAATATTTATCATCTTCTTCCTCTGGAACTCGGATTGCAGTATCATCTTCCCTATACCAGCCGTAAATAAGATTTGAACTTCCATCCAATGACACAAAGTTCATTGAACCATCAGCATTATCTGTCTTAAGTGTAAGAATTCCGCCATGATTATAACAATATGGAATGCCACTACTTACATTTACATATCTATTTCGAATTGCAATATATATTTTGCTTCCATCCAGACTCATCTGTAAATCTGCCAGAGTAATATTACGGCCATATATTGTATTTCCGTTAATTCCAAAATTATTTCCAGCAGCAGCATTTAGTTCAGCTGTAAAATACTTTTTTACAGAAGAAATCTCTTTTATCTGGTTATCAGTGATTAAATACTTTTTACAGCCAATAAGGTCATAGTCAGAATAAAATGCATACAGATAATTTTTATAAGCTATAATTCTATTGGAATTAAAACTAGTCGAAATTTCATTTCCTTCAGAATCTAGTATAGTCATAAAAACAGAATCTTCAGCTGTAATCTTTTGCAGTAAATTATAACTATGTCCATTTGAGGTTACAGCATACACAACCCCATCATACACTGTCATAGTCAATACTCTGTCCTGATCTCTTGATATATTTGTATCTTCATACATTCGACAAATGTCATAGAAATTTGAAGGCTCATAAAGCAATGAAGGATAATAATAAATAAAAGTCTCAGGATAGTCTCCATGGTTATATAAAATTTGAGTAACGGGATCTATAACAAAATCATAGAATTTTTTAAGGCTAACCCCAAGATATTCTTTTGCATTATTTAAATCAGAAACTTCATCAAATGACGAAAAAGCATATAAGCCAGGTCTAGGATTTTCAAATTCTTTTTGTTTATATAAACGATCCCTATCATATAAAATAATCGGATAGTCATAATTATTAATATCCTTATAACCTTCTGTTACAGAAGCATTCAAAACAAATTTTCCATTATTAATATAGGGACTATTTCCAGTCCAGATGTTTGTTGTAAATCCTGGAAAAACTTCTACCATTTCAAAGCAGGAATAAAGACAATTATCTTTTACATCAAAAAAAGAAAAAGAGAAGTCATAATAACCTTCTGCATTTGCAGTAACATTTTCTAATTCAAACTTTGCTTTTCCATCAGCAAAAGTAATTTCCCCATCTTCTATATCTTCACAATTATTACAATGATATTTTACTTTTGTCACAGAAGTTATTGGAGAAGATATTTCAAGGTCAATATTTCCAGGAAGAGCTAGAGAATCATTCAAATCCAATACTATTGGGTCACACTCTATAGTAACTTCCTTTCCTAATTCACTTACACTTATTTCTACCTGCCCTTTCATCAAAATATCCTGGCTGTCTGTTTTAGCCAGTCTAAAAGCTTCTATTTTCCACTTACCTTTTTTATTCAGGGTGATTGTCCAGTTTAAGTTTTCCTGATTAACACTTCCCTTAATTGCTTCAGCAGATTCAGACTCATCATCTAAATAAAAGGCTTTTACAACATATACAGAATCTGCCTCAAAAGAACTTGTTGCAGAGCGACCTAGACCACCACTCAGTTTTACACCAGAAAGCTTGCCATTTACAGTACAATTAAACTTCCCAGTTTCCTTATTATTCAAAAAAAGATTGTTGCATGACGAAAGAAAAAGAAGAATTACGAATATTAAACTAATTTTTTTCATACATTTATTCTCCTAGTCTGTAATAATAAAAAGAATTACTATCTCTCTTTAAGTCTTCCTGTAACTCTTCTGAGGTAAGTTCAAAAATATTTTCATTATTAGCCTCAATAGAAGTTACATCACCATCTATCCAAGCTTCAAAGGTTTCAGAGTCTTCTGTTGAATACCAAAGTCCTGTGGAATTTATGACAAATGTTGTGTCGTCTGGATTTCTAAAGCTCGAAGGAAGAATAATCTTTAAGCCTGGAGGAAGAATAAATTTCTCTACATCCTCACAGTTATACGAATAATTTCCATATACAGTGCTTAAATAGGTAAAATTACTGCCAACCGCACTCATATCAATTATTTTTATTTTATTTGTTGGAAGACCATTATTTACAGTTATCCACTCTTTATAGTTAGATAAGAAGTTTGATAACTCAGTTAGAACCTTTAGTTCATATTCACAATTATCAAGAGTATCTCTTGCATATGTATAAGTAATATTTTTTGGATTACCTGTAATAACCAAATTTACTTTGGCAGCATAAGGAAAAGCATCTGTAATTTTATCTATTATTAAACCATAAGAAGGATCAATTTCTTCCTGGTAGCCATCAACTTCATCTATATAAATTTCAGGAGTAATATCCCAGCAGACATAATACTCTGGTTCAACATTTAAATTAAAAGTTGAAGACTGATTTTCTGCTGTTATATATAACTGATAAGAACCATAAAAAGGAAGAGCGGCTGGATATAATTCATCAAATTCTTCACCATCATCAACTGGCAGTTTTACAGCTGTTTGAGAATTAATGGTTAATACCGAATCCTTAAACGAATACAATTCCGAATCCACTTCGCGGCCGGAAAAATATAGCTTTGCAGAAATATTTTCAGAAGGGAGCTCTGTGCCATCAGCATCTTTTACAGAAACTGCAACCTTGCCGTTGTTCAAATAAAGCACCGGGTCAGGTTCAATAGAAAAAACTAACTCTTCCGGTAATTGAAGAATAATAGTTCCGGAAGCAGCTTCGTCACTTGTAGCTGGCTCTTCAGGTTCTACTATAGGCTCAGGTTCTGGATCTACAATAGGTTCTGGTTCTGGCTCCTCTGGTTCAGGTTCTACAATAGGATCTGGTTCTTCCACAGGTTCAGGTTCTGGCTCAGGTTCAGGTTCTGGCTCAGGTTCAGGCTCAGGTTCAGGCTCTACAAGAGGCTCCGGTTCTTCAGCCTTAGGAAGCTGCAGGCTGATCTTAATAATATTTTCCCCTTCTTTTACAATTAAAGGCTCACTTAATTTACCTTCAACTATAAGCTTCTCTCCGGAAAAGATTCCCACATAAGCATCAACAAAAGAGCCTATAGGAAGCTTTTCAAAGGTGAATCTTAAATCCTTTTGGTCTTTATAATCAGCAGAATCTTCCATAATTCTGCCATCAACAGTAAGCTTTACCTTTACTGTATAAAGCAGTTCAATATCTTCAGAAGCATCTGCCGCTCTTATAGCATTGAATATAGAAGAATTTAGAGAAAAGGAAATATCGCCCTTAGGGGCAAAACCAGACGAACAAGAGATTAAAATGGATTGAATGCACAATAATATAAGTAGAACAAAGGGAGAAAAATACTTTTTCATTAGTATCTCCGATTTTTATATTATATATGCTTATTTTATCCCTATAATCCTGCTATAGTCAAACCTTATTATTGATTTTCAGAGTTTTTAAAACTAAAAAAAACAATTTTTTATTTTATCTCTTTTACAGACTGGCGTTCAATAAATTCAGCCTCACAGCGGACAATGTCAGGTACTGGAAGTCCGGCAATCTGGTTGAGCATCATTTCCGAAGCAATATCTGCAATACGAAGGGCATCCTGTCGGAAGGTTGTCAAATGAGGAGACATTAAGGCATCAGCAGCATCATCATCAAAGCCTATAATTGAAATATCTTCGGGGAGCTTAAGCCCTGCTTTTTCAGCATACTCATAAACTCCAAATGCCAGTAAATCAGTTGCACAAAAAACTGCCGTAAAATCCTTACGACGTTCGTATAACTTTCCAAAGGCTTCGTAAGCCCCCTGCTTGTCCCAAAAACGACTTTCTACAAAAAGCTCTTCATCAAAAGGAATATTATAATCAGTTAGAGCTTTCTTAAAACCTGCAAGTCTTTCTTGAGGTGCTGTAGAAATTCCATTTCTAGGAGCTGAAAGAAAGGCTATTTTTTTATGGCCCTTCTTTATAAAATGCTCTGCTGCAACATAGCCGCCCTTTTCGTTATCAGAAATGATTGTACAGATACCGTCAAAAAGACTGTTTGTAGAAACACGAGGCATACCACTTTCAATGAATTCATCAAATTCACTTTTATCACCAGTGGCAGGGTTTATAATAATTACACCATCGACACTACGATATTGAGAATGCTCATAATAAGACATCTGAAAATGTCGTGAAAGGAATACCAGGTCATAACCCGCAAATTCAATCTGCTCTCTAAAGCGGTTCAAAACAACAGAAAATAAAGGATGAGCAAATCCCCGGTTCATTCCAGTATCATCATATATAACGCCAATCAAATTGGATTTTCTTGTAGATAAGGTACGTGCAGAAATATTAGGCTTATACCCCATTTCATCAGCAATTTGAATGATTTTCTGGCGGGTACCACTATTAAGGGTACCCGTACCATTCAATGCCTTTGAAACAGTAGGGGCAGAAAATCCAGTCTTTTTGGCGATATCATAAATAGTTACCATATCGCACACAAATATATCAAATAATTGAATAAAAAGTAAATATATCTAATTATTTATTAACCCTTAACAGCACCCTGAGTAAGACCGTCTACAATCTTGTTACTGAAAGCAGAGTAAACAATTATGTTTGGAATAATAGCAATAAGGATTGCCGCAAACATCTGAACATAATTTGTTTTATATGGGCCAACAAAGTAAGACAAGGTTACTGGTATAGTCTTAGTCATCTTATCTGATATAAATACCATTGCAAGCAGCAGCTCATTCCAGTTTCCAACAAAGGTCATAAGGCCTGTTACAAAAAGTCCTGTCTGAGCTAAAGGCAAAGCAATAGTAAAGAAACAGCGGTAAATGTTACAGCCGTCTATACTTGCCGCTTCAAAGAGCTCATTAGGCATAGACCTGAAAAAGCCCGTAAGAATATATATAGTCATCGGAAGTCCAAAGACTATATAAGGCAATATAATAGAAGTAAGTGAATCAACCAGGTCAATTTTAGAAAAGTGAACAAAAAGCGGAATAAGTACACAATGAACTGGAATCATCATACCAATCATAAAATAGGTCATTGTTATTTTTGAAAGCTTCCACTGCATTCTTCCTAGTGCAAAGGCTGCCATTGAACCCAGCAATAAGGTAAAGAAAAGGGAAACTGTACAGGCTACAAAGGAGTTTTTAAGGGCAACTCCCAGATAGGCCTTTTTCCAGGCTGTAGAAAAGTTATCAAAGTGCCAGTGCTCAGGAAGAGCAAATGGGCTGTTAATCAGCTCTGTATTATCCTTTAAGGAAACCAGCACACACCACAAAAGAGGTGCTAAATAAATCACAACCAGAAGAATTAAAAACGTATATATTAAAACTGTTGAAACTGATATATTGCTCTTTTTCATTTTATTCTCCAAATAAAGGATTACATTTCGTAATCTTCAACCTTAACGGCCTTATTGATAATGCCAGTTACTACCAGACAAAGGATTAACAATACAACACCAATACTACTTGCATATCCCATCTTGTAGAACTTAAAGCCCTGCTCGTAAAGATAAGTTGCAAGAACCGAAGTTCTGTAACCAGGACCACCACCTGTCATGTTGAAAACCAAATCAAAGAACTTAAGAGAACCGATACAGTTCAAAGAAAGTGTAGTTGCAACCATTGGCTTAAGCAAAGGAAGAGTTATTTTCCAGAAAGCCTGACTTTTTGTAGCACCGTCTATATAAGCAGCTTCATACAAGGTTTTTGGAATACCACTTATTTGTGCCATATAAAGCATCATTGTCTGTCCCACATACTGCCAGGTAGCTACACAACCAATTACCCACATAGGAAGGACAATAAAGCCTTTAGTATCCATAAGCCACATTGGACCTTCTATTCCAATTTTAGCTAAAAGACTGTTAATTCCAATTCTTTGATTGAAAAGGAAGGACCACAAAAGTGCCAGTGCAGCTGATGAAAGTACACAAGGCAGATAATATATATTCTTAAATAAATTCTTTCCGCGTTTAATATTTGTTAAAAGGACGGCTAAAAACATTCCGATAAGCTGCTGGGTAACAGCAGAAAAAATAGTGAAGAAAATTGAATTCTTCAGGGCCATCCGCATAATTTCATCCTCTTTGAACAATGTAACAAAATTCTGGAAGCCTACAAAAACAGGTTTCTTCAGATTCATATAATCACAAAGAGAGTAATAAAACATCTGTATGATTGGTATAAGTAAAATTGCAGTAAAAAGAAGCAGAGAAGGAAGAATAAAAACGGCAATCGCAGATTTTTTCCTGAACATATTGTTGCTGCTCATAATATTTTGTTCTCCTATTTTGAAATACGTAGAATCAAGGCAGATAAGACTTTATAACCTTGAGTAAAAAAAAGCCGGCCCTGAAAAGCGAGTCCACAGGACCGGCAAAAAAAAGCATCAGGAATTATTTCCAGATATTCTTCTTGTAGAAGTTTTCAATCTTCTTAAGTCCGTCTTCAACAGAGCAAGATCCAAGGAAGATATCAACCATAGCGTTATCGAATGTATCTCCAGCTTCTACAGTTGCAAGAGATTCATTGTAGAATCCAAGTGTACCTGTAGATTTAGCAAGGATGTCTTTTACATAACCAAGCTGCTTTGGAGCCTTCTTGAGGTCGAAGTCTACACCTGTTACAGGGATTTTTCCTGCAACTTCTGCTGTATACTTCTGAGCCACATCGTCTGTGAACATCTTCATAAGAGCGATACAAGCATCTTCGTTTTCTGTTGTTGATGACATTACAAGGTTATCTGTCTTAACAATCATACGGTTAGGATCAGCACCACCTGCAATTGCAGGGAATGAGAATACACCGCAGTTTGCTTCGAATGCTGGGTTAGCACCGTTAATCTGTCCGATTACCCATGAACCCTGAACGAGCATAGCAGCTTCACCATTGTAGAATGCAGCAGTTGCCTGATCGTTAGAATCTCCGGCAGCTGTCTTCTGGAAATACTGTGATAGTTCCTTAAGTTTTCCTACACCATTTTTGAAAGATGGGTCCAACCAGCTTCCCTTTCCTGCGTTTACATTAGCAAGATTGTCTGGTCCACCAGCACGGTCACAGAAGTAACCAGCGAGCATAGAAAGGCACCAAGGTGTTCCGGCAGAACAAGCTATAGGAGTAATGCCAGCTTTCTGAAGAGTTTTACAGCAATCAATCCACTCTTCATATGTTGTCGGAACCTTGGCACCGGCTTTCTTGAACAGGTCAGTGTTGTAGAAAACCAAAGCAGCAGCGAAGTTGGTAGGAACAGCCATGATTTTTCCATCATATGTTAATCGTTCAAAAATACCCTTAGTGAATGTGTTGTACCAAGCCTTTTCTTTTCCAGTGAGGATTGGTGTAAGGTCTTTAGCAGCACCAGCTTCAACTACAGAAGTCAAGTTTGGACCTGGGTTGCTGATATATACGTCAGGAGTTTTTCCTGCAGCGATGAGAGCATTGAGTTTTACATCATACTCTTCAAGGTTTGTAGTAATAGGAGTTACATGATAAACTCCCTTGTACTCTTCATTAAAACGATCGATAACCTGTGCATATCCCTGTGACATAAGGTCAGAAGTTGCTTCAAGGTCATCCCAGAACATCCAGGTAATTTCTTTTGCAGAATTCTTACCCTTCTTTGACTTCTTTGGTTTTGCAGAAAGTGTTGAAACCAAAGCCAAAAGTGCCAATGCACCGACGAAAACTCTTTTTGTCATTTTCATCTTTTTTCCTCCAAAATTTTTGTTATTAAAATACTGGCAACCGCTTGCTAGCAATCGGTTGCTACAAAATTATGTTAAACCCACTTTAGCGATTTCGCAATAGGGGAAATCCCCTAATTTCATACTTTTTTGCACTTTTTTTATTATATTTTTGCACTTTCACCCTCGCAAACAGGTGCCCTCTTGCAAACATGCCCCCTTTGCACAGGGGGCCTCTCAACCACGTGCCCCCTTCCCACACAACCTCTTGCACAGCAAAAAGATTTCTGCTATTTTAATTCTAGACTTTACGTTCTGGATGAACACAAAAGGTGCCACCTGCACCGCACATCACATCCGCAACTAATTTACTAATCACAACAATTTAATTTCCCCAACATTATTACGCCTATTTTAAAGGCGAGGAGTATCTTATGAACAAATATGCAAAACGCTATTTGATTGACGCAATGTCTGGTATGGCCCAGGGTCTTTTCTGTTCCCTCTTGATTGGAACAATTGTAAAAACTCTCGGACAGCAGCTTTTAAGACTTGGAGACAATCCAATTTTCAGATTCCTTGTTGATGCAGGAAGCTTTGCCGGTGACGCACACGTAGTAGGTGCCGCTATGGCAATTGGTATTGGCTTTGCCATGCAGGTTCCAGCCCTTGTTCTTTTTTCACTTGCTGCAGTGGGAAGTGCCGCCAATGTAACAGGCGGAGCTGGTGGTCCACTTGCAGTTCTTATTATTGCAATTATTGCAGCTGAAGTTGGCTGTCTTGTAAGCAAGAAAACTAAGGTTGATATCATTGTTACTCCTGCAGTTACTATTTTAGTTGGAGCCCTTCTGACTCTTCTTACAGCAAAATATATTGGAGCTGCAGCAAGCTCTGTTGGAAAGTTCCTTGTTTGGACAACAAAGCTTCATCCTTTCTGGATGGGAATCCTTGTTTCTGCAGTTGTTGGTATTGCTCTTACCCTTCCAATCAGTTCAGCCGCAATTTGTGCAGCCTTCGGACTAACAGGACTTGCAGGTGGCGCCGCAGTAGCAGGCTGTTGTGCCCAGATGGTAGGCTTTGCAGTTCTCAGCTTCCGCGAAAACCGCTGGGGCGGAATCCTTTCACAGGGATTGGGAACAAGTATGCTGCAGATGCCAAATATCATCAAAAATCCAAAGGTTTGGCTTCCTGCAATTCTTACTTCAATGATTACAGGTCCAATCGCAACCTGCCTTTTCAAAATGGAAATGAATGGAGCTGCTGTAAGCTCTGGAATGGGAACCTGTGGACTTGTTGGCCAGATTGGTGTAATTACAGGCTGGTTCGAACCAAGTGAAGTTGCAATCGGTCACGGAGCTGCTGCAATTTCACCTGCCTTCACAGACTGGCTTGGCCTTATCCTCATCTGTTTTATCCTTCCTGGCCTTCTTTCCTGGGCTTTCGGACTTCTCTTCCGTAAAATCGGCTGGATTAAAGATGGAGACTTAACACTGGCATAAAATCTGTCTGAAAGGAACTTGCGACAGGCTTTTTACAAGCTTAGGATATAAGAAAAAGCTTATAATGAAGAACCTTGTCGCAAGTTCTAAAATATCTTATACTGTAGAAATGGCGCAGGAAAATCGTCAGAATACAAGATATAAAGAAATTGGAAAGATTTTTTCTCAGGAGCTGTGTGCCCTTCCTGGAATTCTGGATGACATAAGCGCTTCTGGCTGTAAAATTCATTACGCATATCCAATTGTTGTTGATTTAGATTCTGAATACAATCTGGAAATTACCCCTGCACGTCAGTTAGATAACCAGCCACTCAGACTTCGCTGTAAACCCCAATGGGTTAATGAAATAGACGGAAATACCTTTATTGGCCTGGAAACCCTTTATTCACCTGATGCAAACAGACTGGCAGCTTTTATTGAGCATCTTGAAGCCGCTGCACAAGATCCTTTCAGCGATATCACTGAAAGTGACGTCAATTAAATCATAATATGGCAACAGCATTCCTTTCATTTCCGGAACAGAAAAATCTCCTGCTCGCAGAACTAAAAGACCGTTTTGGTATCAGCCAAAAGCCTGATGCACAATACGGAGATTTAATTTATTTCGAAAACATAAATCAAGAGGATAAAAAGATTCTGCCCTACTGGAGTAGAACTACAATGCTGGAGCCCTTTACCTTCCGTTTTGAATCGATTGGAGAAGCCGCTTCTAAGCTAAAGGAAATCCAGAGAAACTGGGCTCCCTATCAGTTTACAAGCTTCAGACGGGCCCAACTGATTCAGGAAAAACTGCCCTACATAAACTTAAAGGACCGCAAGTTCCCTGTGACTATTCCCCAGTCCCCCATCGGCCTCTACACCCTGCTGGACAACAATACCATGATAGCTTCAGCAAAAACCACAAGCTACCTGCCCGCGGGGACAATCCGCTTTATAGAAGACCACGAAAATCCGCCAAGCCGCGCCTATCTGAAAATACAGGAATCTCTTACTATGGCGAAGCTTCTCACCGGCTGCGACCTACCCCATCAGGGTCAGCGTTGCTTCGAAGCAGGAGCCTGCCCCGGCGGTTGGACCTGGGTATTAGTTGGCCTTGGCGCACAAGTGCACGCGGTGGACCGGGCAGAACTAGCCCCCGAGCTTATGACTAACCCACTAGTTCATTTTCAAAAGCACGATGCCTTCACTCTAAAACCAGAGGAATTGGGAGAGTTGGACTGGGTTTTCAGTGATGTAATCTGTTATCCTGAAAGATTGTTGGAATGGATTCAAAAATTCCTGGACTATAAGCCTGACTTAAATATGATTTGCACAATCAAAATGCAGGGAGAAATAAACTGGCCCCTCATAGAAAAATTTGCAGAGATTCCGAACAGCCACATTCTTCATCTGAATTACAATAAGCACGAGCTCACCTGGATTCATGTGTAAGGCCGCCCGGTAGGCAGCCGGTGTTTTTTAGCTTTACCTCTTTGCTTTCTTAAATCCAAAACTATTTCCCTGCACCACAATCGTTGAATAATTCATAACATTTTTGCCCTTGATAAAAAGCTGACTAGAGCTTCCACCGTCAAATTCCAGAGCATCATCACAGCCAAGGGCTTTAAAAATTTCGCCACACTGGGGATAAGAAAGACCTTCGCTTTTACGGGCATTTTCACCTTCGACCACAAGCAGATATAAAACCTTGCCGTCAGCTGAAATACCAGCCCCGGAGCGGGAATCGTGAGTGCGAACAGAAAAATCCTTTACCTGACCGTCTCGCAAAACAGTAAAAAAGCCTCCAAAAGCATAGTCACAATTTTCAAAGGCATCTGCTTTCTGGGAATCTACAATTTCAGCTACATAAGAAGAGGCATCCTCATCAGAAGCTCGGAAAATAAGGGCTGCATAAGACTCTACAGGCCTTGCAATCATAAAGCTGCGGTCAATATGAACGCCTACTAACTGACGAACTGAGCCTATTTTAGCCGCAAAATCCCATTTTCCATTACGACCACCAAAAGGAGTTGCATTTACAGCTACAAGGCAGTCTTCCTGGCGGGAAAAAGCCGAGGTTTTACGGCTTCTGTATATAAAAGGCTGAGGAATAGAGGCCTCTGTAGAAGTACCGGACTTTGCCTTTGAAAGGGCGAATTCACGGGAAGGAAAACAGACAATTTCAAGACCGGGAGTATCCAGTTCTATTCTAACCGCATGGTAAACCAAAGGAAATTCGGGATTTTCAAAATCCAGGCGGCCTATTCCGGGAGCAACTTCCTCCCATTCAATTTTTTCCGGCAGAAAGGTTTCCACAGGATAAAGATAGGCTTCTAAATCAGGGTCAATCTGAGGATGGCTTGCACAGGAAAAAAGCAGAAGGAGAGATAAAAGTGCAGGCAAAAGTCTTAAGTTTTTTCTTAATGACATGGAAACTCCCATAAAAAATCCCGCCCAGGGCAAAGCCATAAGCGGGAATATTTTGTCATGCTCGGGCTTGACCCGGGCATCTAAAACTAAGCTTTATTCAAGCGGCTCTCGAGATCATCCAAAATAGCTGTGAGTTCTTTTGGAAGATGCTTTCCGAACTTAGGATAGTGGTTTTCACGAATATCCTTAACCTCTTTCTTCCATCCTTCAACATCAACCTTGAGGATTTCTGGAAGAGTCTTCTTGTAGCAGTCAGCAAGACCTTCAGTGTTAAGAGCACCCTCTTTTGGCATAAATCCAATAGGTGTATCAACACAGTTATCAACGCCATTACAGCGGTCAAAGATCCAAGCAAGAACACGGCTGTTATCACCGTATCCTGGCCACATGAATCCACCTGGAAGATCAGCATTGTTGTCGTCCTTGCGGAACCAGTTTACGTAGAAGATCTTAGGAAGCTTGTCCTGATCTGCCTTAGCACCTACGTCGATCCAGTGCTGGAAGTAGTCACCCATGTTGTATCCACAGAATGGAATGATAGCGAATGGGTCACGACGAATCTTACCAACTTCTTCTGGGTTGATTGTAGAAGCAGCAGTGATTTCTGAACCTACGATAGATCCAAGGAAT
>JAIKYB010000027.1 GCA_024683675.1 Treponema sp. | reverse complement strand
CTATGCTTGTAAAGACAAAAGTTTTTTCACTGGAGTCGGTAAAGCTTCCTTTCTTTATCTCTTTTATTTCTCCAATCGTGAATTTCCTGTTTCCCTCTGAATCAGTTACATCAGCAATAAGATTAAGATCAAAAAAGGCTGGGGCAGAACCTGTATTTTTTATGGTAACTGTAAGACGAATCTTCCTGTCTTCATCATAAGAAAGATTGGCAGAAGTAACTTCAAAGTTGTAACCGATTTTATTATTCATTTCATTTATGATTTTTTTATGTTTTTTGTAGAAGGAATAAGCACAGTTGTCTCTGTCCAGTTCATAATAAGACATATGAGATTTTTCAATTACTGATTTCCATAGCTTGACGGTCCACTTTTGATTGTAATCATCTTTTCCACTTGCTTTAATTAAATCCTTATAGTTTCCACAGTTTTCTCCAATGGCGGGAAGTCCTGCTTTATAACAGGTATACAAATCCAGTTCGCGGTCTTTAATTTGAATCAGGCCATCATTTCTTTTAGCAACTCCATGGGATAGTGCATAATCGTATACAGCACCTTGGCAATCACTCGGCATGACCAGCTGTGTTTTTTTGAATACAGACAGGTAATAATCAATCATGTCAATTTGAATTTCTTCTGATGGCATTTGACTTCCTAAAAGCTGATAGCAGTGCCATTCTCCCCAGTTGCCGAAGCAGCGTATATCTATGAATTCAAATCTTTTATCTCCATCATAACGTCTTGCCATTTCTGCAGCAAAATCTTTACAGGCCTGAATATAAATCGGGTCAGACCAGTCTGGAACACGGATTTTTCTGTCACTATCCCTGATCCTTGCTTCAATAGATTTGCATCCTTCCTGGTAAATATATTCAGGAACAAGATCTTCATCTTCTGAAAAGCCGGTATTAATTGGATAAATACGCCAGCCCAGAGTTCTGCCACTCTGACCACAAAGCTCCAGCATATTGTCCAGGGTAGACCAGTCATATTCATTTTTTCCTTTTTGAATTTTACTCCAGCCCATTCCTGTGTAAACAACTGAACATAAATCCCAGGCAGGATTTTTTCCTGAAGCAAGGCTTATGTTCCAATCTGGAGTATCAAGATACTCTTTTCCCCATATATATTGAACATAACCCTTATGAGGATTTACGACAGCTTGTCCTGATGGAGAAAGTTTAAAATCCTTTGAAAAGGCTTTGAGACTGAATGTAAGAGGGTCGGCTTCCTGTGCGGAATTCACATTAATTGACTGACCGTAAAGATTTATTTCTATTAATAGAAAAATGATTAAACTACAAGATATAGTTTTAATAGAATTGGTAAATTTCATATCTACTATTCTATTACCAGATTGCTAATTTTACCAAACAGAAATTAGGAATGTTCTTCTGTTACAGGAATTATTCTATAGCCGGACGAATCAAATCATACATATGGAAATCCTGGCTGCAGTTTCTTACCCTGTCTAGTTTCATTCCAAGGTGCTGGTATCGAAGGCTCTTGTCTTCATCATCAGTATCTAAAATTACAGAGACTTTTTTCTGGTCTGCAAGTTCGTAAACATATTCCATCATCTTTCGCATAAAACCCTGCTTTTGGAATTCCTTGCGAACAACAAGAACTTCTATTCTTATGAATTTCTGCTTGGATTTTTTCATTCGGGTTTCAATGCTTCCACCATCAGAAAAGCAATCACTGATAAAGCATTTCATATTTTTCCAACCACCCAGAGCTTTTTTCTCGGCAGAAATCATTTTGAGTCCCTGGATAAGTCCGATTGAGCCGATTCCTTCTCCAGCAATAAAAAGATAGCCCTCCCTTTTTTCGGAAGTAGTGTAGAGCAGGCCACTTTTGTAGGCAGCGGTGATTATTGCCCTTATGTATGTAAACATATCTTCCCGACGGCTTATATATTTTACCAATCCCTTATCCCCTTTTTGATAAGGATAGTCGAAAAAGGCATCTGCGATTTCTTTTGATATTGTATTTAATTCTTCATCATCTAAATTTGCAAGTTTTAACATAAGTTAGTTATACCTAACCGTATAAAGGGAGTCAAGAAAAAAGCCCATTATCTACTGCCTTTACCCGTTCTGTTGCGCTATCAGGCATTATAGTTTTTCTTCTGGTTCTGGCTTTTGGTAAAAACAGAAATATTCGTCTGGGAGCCGATAACGCTAAACCCCAGCACAGTTTTTTTGCCTGGGTAGCTATGCTTTTTTCGGCTGGGATGGGAATTGGACTTATGTACTTTGGAGTTGCGGAGCCTTTATCACACTATGTAAATCCGCCGCTTCCCTCTATGGGACATTCCGAAAAAGAAGCCCTCTTTTCTACCTTTATGCACTGGGGCGTTCATGCCTGGGGAATTTATGCGGTAATGGGCCTTGTTCTGGCATATTTTTCCTACCGCTACCGCCTTCCTCTTGCTATGCGCAGTGGTCTTTATCCTCTTTTGAAAAACAAAATTAATGGCAGGTGGGGGGATGTAATTGACGTTTTTGCCCTCTGCTGTACCTTCTTTGGAATTACAACCTCTTTGGGATTTGGAGTTGTTCAGCTTAATTCTGGATTAACTTACCTTGGAGTGCTTCCGGGTAATGCTTTTGGCTGGCAGGCTCTGATTGTTGTACTTGTTCTTTCTGTTGCAGTTCTTTCGGCAAGCTCTGGAGTAAACAAGGGGGT
The DNA here is from genome assembly GCA_024683675.1 of Treponema sp. GTDB lineage: Bacteria > Spirochaetota > Spirochaetia > Treponematales > Treponemataceae > Treponema_D. Next base: position 1,770 of record JAIKYB010000027.1, on the reverse strand, counting down.
AAAAATCCTTAGTGAGCTTAATCTTCTTTTGGCCTTCCTTTTGATGATTTTTATTCTCTGTACAGGTCCAACCGTTCATCTTCTTGGAGCTTTTTCTGATGCTCTGGGAACTTACTTTGCAAACTTTATCTCCCGAACCTTTGAAACCTTTACTTTTGCACCGGAGGGTAAGCCCTGGCTTTCTGCCTGGACAATTATGTATTGGGCCTGGTGGATTTCCTGGGCTCCTTTTGTAGGCCTCTTTATTGCAAAGATTTCTAAGGGGCGTACCGTCCGCGAATTTATTCTTGTTGTACTCTTTGTTCCAACCCTTTTTGTTTTTCTCTGGATGACAATTTTTGGTGGTGGCGCAATCTGGATGGATCAGAATCAGGCTGGAGGTGCTCTTTCTGCCCTGGTAAATGATCCTGATTCCCTGCTTTTCTATTTCTTGCAGCAGTTCCCGCTTTCAAAAGGCCTTTCTGCCCTTGCGGTTGTAATGATTGCGGTTTTCTTTGTGACTTCTGCAGATTCTGGAATTATGGTTTTAAATTCAATCGCCAGCAAGAACAAGGGAAAAACTCCGATTTGGCAGAATAGTTTCTGGGGTGCAATTATGGGTCTTCTTTCGCTCCTTCTTTTAAGAAGTGGAGGACTCCAGGCCTTGCAGACAATGACCTTAGTGTCAGCCCTGCCTTTTGGAATTATTATGGTCCTTCTTTGTATCTGTTTGTGGAAGGCTCTGAAAATTGACCTGGCCTACCACCGAAGTAAGCTGCCTTACGGAAGTCACAACTGGGATTCGAGCCGCTGGAGGGATTACCTTAATCAGATTTTGTCTTTTACTAAAAAGTCTGATGTTAAGGCCTTTATTGCAAACAATGTTCGTCCGGCCTTTGAAGAATTGAAGGAAGCCTTTGCAGAAAAAGAAATGGATGTAGAAATCCGCGAGGGAAAGGCGGGGCCAATCTCTATAGAACTTTTGATTCGTTATGACAAGCTGCGCAACTTTAAGTATGGAGTTATGGCCGAAAAGCAAAATGTTTCCCAGTATATTATTGATGAAGACAACGCTCCAACTCCTGAATCGGATGTCTACATTCCGCTCAGCTACTACAACAGCGGCCGCCGTGGAAATGATATTCAGCATCTGGAAAAGGACGAAATTATTGCCGATGTTCTTCGCGAGTACGAACGCTTTATCAATATTGCCGCTGACGAAAACAGCGAGATTTTGATGCTGGATAGGGAAGGGTAGGAATAGGTGGGAATAAAGTTCATATAACCCTTTGATTAAATTGAATTATTCTTCTCTATGTTAAAAAATATATAAAATACTCAACTTTTTAACTTATAAGTTAAAAAGTTGACAGTTGTTGGTTTTGGATATAAAATATCAGCATGATAGACTTTCGCGATACTCCGCCTTACAAAGAAGACTCTTACTTTCGCAAGGAATATGTTGAAAAACTTCTTTCCTGGCGTGATCAGCATGTAATCAAGGTAATTACAGGTGTAAGACGCTCTGGAAAATCGGTTATCCTGAAGGAAGTCTGCAAGGAGATTTCAAAATCTGCAGCAGAAAATCAAATATCTTTTTTTAATTTTGAAATGCTCGAAAATGAAGATATCACTGATTATCATAAACTGCATACTGTCTTAAAAGAGCATATTCAGGAAGACAAAATGAATTATATCTTTCTGGATGAAATACAACTTGTCGAAAAATTTGAAAAGGTTGTGGATTCTCTTTTTATTCTTCCAAATGTTGATATTTATTTGACCGGTTCA
>JAIKYB010000016.1 GCA_024683675.1 Treponema sp. | reverse complement strand
TTAGCTGGACCATATTCAAACGTAATTTCAAGCTTCTTCATATCTTTGAAGACGCCGTCCTTTTTATCAAGGATTACAGCTTTTACTCCGTCTAGATTTCCATCAGGAGTACGGATTCCGGTTTTTGGAATGCTTGTAACCCAATCATTTACAAGATTTATACGGGTTGTCTTTCCGTTATCAGTTGCGGTATATCCTTTTGCAGTCATTTTTACAGGCTTTCCGTCTACCTTTATTTCCTTAATATCAATTGCGTAATCAGGGAAGAGAGCTTCTCCGTTTTCAATACCAATAGCACAGAAAGAAAACCCTGAGGCTTTTCCAGCCTTCATTTCAGAGAAATCAAGGGCAAGAGTGTAAGTTCCAGGACCTGTAATTTCTGCGTCTATTGCCTTAAGGCCTTTTGTTTTTGAAGTTGGCTTATATTCATCTCCAACAGAATAGGTTACAACCCAGTTTGCATCGCTGTACATAATGTAACCAATTCCAACATCCTTACGGCCAACCAGAGGATTATTATCAAGACTATTCTTAGCAGCGCCTTCAGCCTTCTTAAGCTCTGCAAGAGCAGTCTTCTGAACCTTTTTGTAATCCTTTTCATTTGCTACGGCACGAGCTTTATAAAGGTCTACAAGTTCCTTATGAATAAGCTTTGCAGAACCCTTATTATAGAAGCAAGCTGAACCTGTATCCCAAAGAACCGGAACATAATTGTAAGCATCACAGTTATCTATTACATTTTTTGTCCAAGGAAGGGTCGAAGTTTTATAGTTTCCATTATTTGGTAAAGCTCCATATTCACCAATAATTACTCCATAACCTTCATTTACAAATTTTTCCATCTTCTTAAACTGAGCATTCTGATATTCATAATCAGCTTTTGTTCCCCAAAGGTCTCCGCCGCCAATAGCAAAATCAGAAGGATCATAATAATGAACAGAAATAAGAAGTCTTTCCTTGGCTGTGTCATTTGGCATCTTAAAACGGGAATCAACTGTCTTATCTATATTTGTGTTATAGCCTGGAATGAGCAGGAAGCGGTTTTCATTGTTCCCCCCCTGAGAGCGAATTGTGTCAACAAAGGTCTGATTTACAAAGTTTGCCATTGTATAGCAGCCGTCTTCATTCAAAGCGCCCTTTTTCCAGTATTTACTTGCATCATTAAGACGGTCTCCAATTTCTTCGTTTCCACCTTCAAAAATCAACTTATCGGAATAATTCTTAAAGCGGATTCCAACCTGAGTCCAGATTGCCTTATAAAGTGCAACGGCATCTTCACGATAAGCAGCCTCGCGTTGACCAAAAAGGCCCCACCAGCCGCCATCCCAGTGGTCATTGATAATAACATACATTCCTGCATTAAGAGCCCAGGTAACTATAGTTTCAACACGGTCCAGATAATCCTTATTAATAGTGTAGTCACCATTCAGATAATCTATAGCGTTTGTCCAGGCTATAGGAATACGGATTGTATCAAAACCCGCAGCCTTGTAGCCCTTAATCATTTTTTCTGTTGTTACAGGCTGACCCCAAAGTACTTCATAAGAGGTTGCAGCCTGTTTTGTAGACATGCCGGCAGCCCGGTAAGCTTCCATTGTATTTCCCAGGTTTATACCGTTTCCCATAATTTTTGTTAATTCTGTAGCGGTAAGTTTTTTGTCCATTTCCTGGGCTTTTGTAACCTTTGTACTTGAAGTGTCAGGCAACTTTACATTCTTGTTGTGAACATAATCTTGAGCAAATAGAGCAGAAAGTAAAGTAAGACTTGCCATAAAAGCCAGAACTTTCTTTGATAATTTCATTAAATCCTCCAATTTTCTATGTATTTTACATTATAGCAGACCTTTTCTAAGTAAGCAGTTTGAATATTGCAGATGTTTACTATAAAAAAAGGGACTGCCCAAATAACGGGCAGTCCCTTCCTTATGTTTCTTATGTATTAATTGTTTTAACTGATTAGTCTATTTATATACTTCCCAGGTTGTCTTTACCAGAGTATCAACATCACTGAATTTTGGTTCCCAACCAAGCAATTCCTTTGCTTTAGCAGAGGTAGCATAAAGGCTGGCAGGATCTCCAGGGCGGCGTGGTGCATCTTCTGCAGGAATAGCCTTACCTGTAATTTTACGTGCCGCATCAATCAGCTCTTTTACAGTTGTTCCCTTTTCTGTTCCCAGGTTCAATTTAAGGCTCTTATTGTTCTTTGCAATATAATCAAGAGCCATAACATGAGCACGGGCAAGGTCTGTAACGTGTACATAGTCGCGGATACAAGTACCATCGCGTGTATCATAATCAGTTCCAAATACCTTAAGCTCTCTCTGTCCAAGAGCAGCTTCCATAATACGTGGAAGAAGATTTTCAGGCTTCTGTTCAAGCCCGCGGATTTCTCCATCTGGATCATAACCTGCAGCATTAAAATAACGAAGAGCGGCAAACTTAAGGCCCTTAAGCTGGTCATACCAATCCATAAACTCTTCAATCTTGAGCTTTGTGAAACCGTAATAGTTGATTGGCTTCTGAGGATGATTTTCGTCCATAGGAAGGTACTGAGGTTCACCAAAAGTAGCAGCTGAAGAAGAGAAAATCATAATCTTGCAGTTGTGCTTTACAGCCGCATTCATAATATTCAGAGTTCCTGTAATATTATTGATAGAATATTTTTCCGGAGCTACCATAGATTCGCCGGCAGCCTTAAATGCTGCAAGATGAACAAAAGCGTCAAAACCACGTGCAAATGCTTCATCAAGATCGCGTTCAATCAAGATATTTCCATAAATAAATCCATTTTTTGGAAAGAGATTACAGCGAAGTCCACTTGAAAGATTATCAAATACAGTTACTTCGTGACCTGATTTCATCAATTCCTTTACAACATGGCTTCCGATATATCCGGCACCACCAATTACTAAAACTTTCATTACAAAAGCCTCCTATAAATTGCAACAGCTATATAAGGTTTCTCCACGGATTTTCCCTGACGAACCCAAAACGAATCATATACAGAAAAACCTTCTGGTATTCCAAGTTCCAATAAAGATTCTTCTGCCTGATCTATATTTATTCCAGCAGCAGACCTTACTTCAATTTCAGCTTCAGCCAGCTCTGGAATTAATTTCTTTATCTTGGAAGGATTATTATTGATTGCAAGCTCTACCCATTCAGGAATCTCACGACCAAATCCCATATATTTCCAATCATCATATCGTAACTTTTTTTGATTTAGATTTTTTTCTTTTTGAACACCTTCTGATGGTGTTGAAGCACAGCCGGCAAAAATAAAAAGGCCGACTACCAAAACTGTGAAAAATATTTTTTTCATTGCTTCATTCTATCAAATAAAAAGTCTTATGACAAATGGTGTTTAATCATTGCTAATGAAAGATTTTTGGGGTAAACTTCAATCACTATGAAAAAAACAGCACTTATTATTTCAGCCTTCGGACTTGTATTTTTACTGGCATCTTGTAATACCATAAAAGAAATTCCGGATGATAAAACTTATGCTCAGATTATTCAGATGGGCCAGAATGCTTCGGCAGCAACTTCTTATAAATCGGCAATTGTATGTTATGAAACTGCAATAGAACGCTTTGGTACTAATCCGGCATATTTTGCAGAAGCTAAATACGAAATTGGTTATGTTTATTTGAAGCAGAAAAAATATGACAAGGCTTATGCAAACTTTTCAGAGCTGCTTGAATTGTACGAGGCTTTAGGCTCCGCTATTCCTGCATCCTACAAGAGACTTGCAGAAATAGGCATGGAAAAGATTCCGGAACGCTACAAAAAGCAGTCGTAAGCAACAGCTTAATATAAATCCCTGGATTAGTCCTTTGGCAGCAAAATGGAATGAATCTTAATTCCCTTTGCTGCCGCAATACCCATTACATAGTCCTTAGAATATTTTCCACTATTTCTTGGAGTAGGATGTGGTTCAGCATCCCCAATCAAAATAATCAGCTTAGAAGAATCTTCCCGCCATTTATAGAATTCACTGGAAGCATAAATGGCCTCGTAAACAGCTTCAGGAACATCTCCACCTTCTTTTCCATTAATTCTTATTGCATTCAGATTTTTATTAAAGCTGGCAAGGTTAGTGGTAAAGCTGTACATTTTTACAGGAAGCTCCATATAACGGAAGGTGTCGCCGTAATCTCGGTAGAAAAGAAGACCGAATCTTGCGCCTTCTGCCCCTGAAAATTGCTCCAAAAGCATAGGAATCAAATCAGATTTAAGCTGATCAATATCGTTTTTCATACTTCCGGTTGCATCAATTGCAAAAACAAGGTCCAGATTCTTTTTATCAGGAATACCTTCAAGAATAGAGCTGATATCATCTACCAGATTAAACTCATCCTTACAATATAGTAAATCTTCAGAAATTTCCTTAAACTTATCACTTGCAATAGGATTATAATCATCTACCAGAATTGTCTCCTCTGGCTCTGGTTCAGGTTCGGGCTCCGGTTCTGGTTCAGGTTCAGGAATAGGTTCATCTATAAAGTTTTCTTCAATAACAGGCAACTCTTCCTTAACAGGCTCCGGTTTTTTTACAGGCCGCCTGCGTATTTTTAAGTCGAACATAAAGGGGCTGTCCATAAAATCTCCGGTATAGTCCCCATAAGGCTTTTCAAAAGAACGGATATTAATAAAGGTGCCCTTACCTATCGTAACTTCTCCATAACGGCTCCACTCATGACCATATTCAATAACCTCAGGAATGTAAATATGAAAGGCAGGTCCAAAAAAATCAGTTTCTTCTACAGTAGAGTCTATTAAACTATATTTTGCAGTTTCAGAAACTAAGACTTTTCCATCCAGATAGCGAAGCTCATCACCATTAATAGGATTATACTCTTTGGCCCTATAGGCAAAGCTGTCGTTTATTCCACTAGGATCCTTTGCAGTTTCCGTAAGCATTATGGAATTTACATTAGGAAGCTTTCTTACATAAAGATGGTAGCCTCCCTTTTCGCTGTCCTTTTCCGGAAGAATACGAACGTCACTTGCTGTAATTCTAAGCTTCTGCTGAGCTTCTGTATAAACTGTAAATTGGGAGTCATTTTTATTTTGAGCAAAAACAAGGCTGGTAAAAAAAATTAAAAAAAATAAACTGACTTTTTTTCTCGCGATTTTCATAAAAAAAATAACTCCTTTTTCGTAATAGTCTAATATATTATCGACTAGACAAATCAAAAAATTGATTTATAATATAGAAAATAAATAAAAAATGGATGTCTGATGGAAAGCTCTGGTGAACTAGAACAATTCGAAAATATAGACGTTAATGATTTTCTAGAAACTCAAGAAAAAAATGAATTCTCTTCTGGTGAAAAGGTTGAAACCTTTACAAAAAAACAGATAGATCTTTTGAATCAAATTCTCCCAGTAGTTTCAAAAAAAGACAAAGAACATTACGAAATCTATATAAATAGAATAAATGACATGGAATCCATGGCTGCCTCTATCGCCCGCTTCCCTTCTCTTTTGGAACGACAGGAGCTTGCAGGTGGAACCAGAACTCGTGCAACTTTAATTGAGTCAATGATTAAACACCACGACGATGGAGACAGAATTCTGCGCCTTCCTTCAAAGGCTGTTCTTGGCAAGAGTCTTCTGGTGGCTAAAACTCACACTCTTTCTGATTTAGCAAAATTTGCCAAGCATCTTGGACCTGAATATGATAAGCTTTCTAAAGCATTTGATACAGAAACAACCCTTTCTATGTTTTCACTTTTAGTTGAAGACGTTTACCTGAACCTGATTTCTGATGACACTCAGCCAATAGATTTCAGACGAGAATGGGCTCTTTCGCTCCTTTTACTTTGGGAACACTGGAATGACCAGACAAGCGAAAATGTTGCTCCCGTACTTCAGTCGGTTTGGACAGCCCGTCGCCGCCTTGCTCCTGCTTTTGGAACAATGATGGGTACCAGCGAACTTTTGCTTATTTCTATGCAAATGGACGACCAGTGGATTAGCTTTATAAAGCAGAGAATGGGAGATGATGGAGTTTCCCAGGCCATGGAGGAATTCCTTTTTGGCATTTCTACAGAACAAATTCAGAATTTAAGAACAATATTAAAAACACAGGGAATTCCGGCAATTGGTCGTGATGAGGTTTCTAAATTTTTGGGAGAACACGTAAAAGCTGATGCCGGATTGGACTACCGAGACTTCTACTCTATGTATACAGTCCGCAGGGATAATGCCCGCGCCCGTGCACGTATGAAGCTTGAGGGACCGCACAAAACACTGGAAGATTACTTTATTCAGTTTGTGACAGCACTCAACAAGGAGAAACAAAATAATGACACCTTCGCAAAATCCTGATGAAACTAAGAATAAGAAAAAGCCCTACCATTTTGGAGAAAAGCTTAGGGAAGTCAGAGAACACAAGGGCTATACTTTAAAGGTTGTTGCTCAAAGAGCAGGAGTTAGTGAAAGTCTTGTTTCTCAGATTGAAAGAAATCACGTTTCTCCAGCTATTGATACTCTACTGGCACTTGCTGATGTTCTTGATATTAACCTGGAATATCTTTTTGAAGAATATAAAAGAGAACGTCCCGTAACCATTATCCGCAGCACAGAGCGTCCTTCTATCCATGAAGATGAAGTTATTTATCAGGAGCTTCCACGTCCTACTCCTTCTTCAAATGATAATGATATTGAAACTTATGCTGTAAAGATTCCTTACGGAGCCCATACTCATCGTGGTTCTTACGGCCACATAGGCTACGAAATGGGAATTATCATAAAAGGCAAGGCTAAGCTTGTTTATGACAGCAAGGAATATATTCTTGAAGAGGGCGACAGTGTTTCTTACTCTGCAGGGGCCCCTCACGTAATTCAAAACGTTGGAGACACTGACCTTGAAGCAATATGGGTAGTTACTCCCGCTCAGCGTTTCGCAAAATAATTTGAATATTTTTTCATAATACTTGCATTTCTCCTATGATTTTCTGTATAATTATGTAATTTACTTGTAAGATAAGTGCATAATTATACATTTCTAAAAACTTTCCAAAGATGGAGGACACAATATGTCAGAAGCAAAAGAAGAAGAGAGTCTTATCAAAAAATTCGAAAAACTTGCTGTATTAAACGACCCTATTGACCCTGCCCTCTACAAAAAATACGATGTAAAACGAGGACTCCGCAACGAAAACGGTACTGGTGTACTTGTAGGCCTTACACACATTGGTGATGTAGTTGGATACGAAATTAAAGACGGACAGAAAATTGCAGTACCAGGTCGCCTTGTTTACCGCGGTTATAACGTAGAAGAACTGATTAAGGATGCAGAAAAAAACAAGCAGTTTGGATACGAGCAGTGTGCTTATCTTCTGCTTTTTGGAGAACTGCCTTCTCAGGAAAAATTAGACAGATTTAATAATTATCTGGGAAAATACAGAGCCCTTCCAAACAACTTCGTAGAAGACATGATTATGAAGGCCCCTTCTAACAATATCATGAATAAAATGGCACGTGGTGTTCTTGCCAGCTATTCTTATGATGATGATCCGGAAAACAGAAATATAGGTAACATAGTAAAGCAGTGTGTTCAGCTGATTGCCCGCTTCTCTACACTTGCAGCCTACGGCTACCAGGCAAAGCGCCGCTACTATGACAATAAGAGTATGTTTATTCACAACCCTAAGCCAGAGCTTTCAACATCTGAAAACTTTCTGCGCCTAATCCGCTCAGACAAGCAGTACTCTCGCCTTGAAGCTGAAATTCTTGACCTTGCCCTTATTTTACACGCAGAGCATGGTGGTGGTAATAACTCTTCTCTTACTGTACACGTTGTTTCTTCTGCTGATACAGATACTTACTCTGCAATTGCAGCTGCAATCGGTTCTCTTAAAGGAAGCCGTCATGGTGGTGCAAATATTCGTGTTGTAGAAATGATGGACGATATTAAGGCCCATGTAAAAGACTGGACTAACGAAAATGAAGTTGGTGACTATATCAGAAAGATTGCAACAAAAGAAGCCTTTGACCATTCAGGACTTGTTTATGGAATGGGACACGCAGTTTATACAATCAACGACCCTCGTGAAGTTCTGCTTAAAGCAAAGGCAAAAGAGCTTGCAAAAGAAAAGGGCTGTCTTGAAGAATTTGCCCTTTATGATTTAATAGAAAGACTTGCACCGGGAATTATTCAGGATGTGCACCAGTCTGATAAGAGAATCTGTGCAAATGTTGACCTTTATTCAGGCTTCGTTTATTCCATGCTGAACATTCCACGTGAGCTCTTTACCCCAATCTTTGCAATATCTCGTATCGCAGGATGGTCAGCCCACCGCATAGAAGAAATTGTAAGTGGAGGAAGAATCTATCGTCCTGCATACAAGAATGTAATGAACGAAAGAGAATTTATACCTTTCTCAGAAAGAAAATAAAACGGCTATAATATTGAGCAAAATAAAACTAAAGGGCGCAGGTCTGATAATTTTGATCCTTGTGATTTTATCATCCTGCGCCTCTTCACGTCAGCAGGATAATCCCAAAGCAGAAGGCTTAAGAATCCCCTTTGAGCTTGACCAGCATCATCATGTAATTCTAACCTTTATAACAGATGAAAATATTCCGGTATACTTTAATTTTGATTCAGGCTGCCCGGATAAAAAAGGCATAGTCACGGAAAGGGGCTTTAAAAATCTGAATGGAAGCGATTATCAAGAGGCTCTGGAAGAAAGAGAAAGCTTTTTCCAGGAGCACTTTCAGGAAATTACAGGAAAGCTCTTTGAAGAAGTTAGTGAAGAAGAAAAATCAAAGCTAAAGGAAAAGTTCTTTCCAAAAATCACAACCGATTTTACCCCTGCCTATCTTACTCTTCCTTCTTATCCGGAAAAACGCTTTACCTTTGATAATTATTTGTTTACCTACTGCCCGGCAGAAAACGAAGGTTATGGAGATGATGAAAGTGACGCTACAATAGGCTTTTCCTTTTTTCCAGACGCAAAAAGAATCACCTTTAATTACCAGGAAAAGTACATAGAAATTGATGGGCCTGAAATCTGCGAAGAAGCAATTCCTCTGAAATATTTTTCGGCAACAGGGCATTATTTTGCCCCGGTCAGCATAGACGGAAAGCCTGACTATGCGCTGCTGGATACAGGCTCCGAAGTTTTTACGCTTAGAGAAGCAGCCTTCGACCGTCAGAAAATGATGGAGCTTATGGACTCGCCCCTTACCTTTATGGATTACTATAATCAGATAAAAAATGTAAGACTGGAAAGAACTGACGGCCAGTACAACTATGCAAAAAGCTTTACTATCGGAAGTCACACCTGGGAAAATCTCAGGGCTCTGAAAATCACCGATATTCATATGCACACCGGAGCTCTTTCCAAGCTGATTATTGCGTCATCTAATAATATCGGGTATCCTTTTTTCAAAGACAAAATAATTCAGTTTGATTTACAGGCCGGGCTTTTTAGAATCCTTGAATAATCAGCCTGTAAAAAAAAGCGGACAGGACAGAAAGGACAGAAAATGGAACGCATAGATAAAATTCTTTCACACGAAGGCTTTGGTTCCCGCAAGGATATAAAAAAATTACTGAGAAATGCAGAAGTAATTGTAAATAACAGGCAGATTTTTGATCCAGGCTTTCAGATAGATCCGGAAAAAGACCAGGTAAGCATTGACGGAGAAGTTTTGAACCTGCATGGCGAAATTTATCTGATGATGAATAAAATCATGCATACGGTATGCTCTACAAAAGACGGAGACCACAAAACGGTTTTTGACCTTCTTGATGATTCTTACAAAACTCCTTACCTGCTGGATAAACTGCATCTGGTGGGCCGTCTTGATATGGACACAGAGGGCCTTCTGCTTTTTACCACAGATGGAGCTCTTACTCACCGGGTAATTTCTCCCAAAAATCATATAGATAAAACTTATTTTTGCCTGCTCCAGCATGATGAAAATGAAGAAAGCAGAAAAAAAATAGAAGATTTATTCGCAAAAGGAATTGAAGTCGGTCCTGAAGATAACGAAGCAGGCTTTGTATGCGAAGCGGCCTCTGTAAGCTGGCCAAATGAAGCTGAAATTGAAAAATACCTCAGGCTTTCTTCCTGCCAGACGGAATGTCAAATACAGGCAAGGCCTTCAAATTGTGCCCTGCTGACAATTCACGAGGGTAAATATCACCAGGTTAAAAGAATGTTTGCAGCTGTGGGAAATAAGGTAGTCTTTTTGAAGAGACTTTCTATGGGCAGACTTAGATTAGACGGCACTTTGGAACCCGGCCAATACAGGGAACTTTCTCCGGAAGAGTTGGCCCGTCTTGAAAACTAGTCTTTTCTGCTATAAAATTGAAAAATACAAATCATAAGTATATAAGAGGATGAAGATGACAGATATCGAAATCGCTCAGAAAAACAAAATGATTCCTGTTTCTGAGGTTGCCGCAAAAATTGGAATTCCAGCTGATAAACTGGAAAACTATGGACCATACAAGGCAAAAATTACCTTTGATGAATTAAAGACTCTTCAGACAAAAGCCGCTTCAAAGCCTGGAAAACTGATTCTTGTAACTGCTATAACACCAACTCCAGCGGGAGAAGGAAAATCTACAGTTTCTATTGGACTTGCTGACGGACTTAATAAAATTGGAAAGAAAACTGTTGTTGCCCTCCGCGAACCAAGCCTTGGACCCTGCTTTGGTGTAAAGGGAGGCGCCTGCGGTGGTGGATATGCCCAGATAGTTCCAATGGAAGATATAAATCTGCACTTTACCGGCGATATTCATGCAATCAGCATTGCAAATAATCTTATTGCAGCTCTTATAGACAATCATCTGCAGCAGGGAAATGAATTAAACATAGACCCTCGCACAATCAGCTGGAAGCGCTGTGTAGACTTAAATGACAGAGCCCTCCGCAATATTACAATTGGACTTGGCGGACGCCTGCAGGGTGTTCCACGCGAAGACCACTTTTCAATTGCAGTAGCTTCAGAAATTATGGCTATTGTCTGCCTTTCAAAAACAATTACAGAGCTTAAAGAAAGAATTGACCGTATTGTAATTGGTCAGAACTATAACAAGGAAAACGTTACCTTTGGACAGCTAAAATGCACTGGTGCAATCGCAGCCCTTCTTAAAGATGTAATTAAACCTAATATTGTTCAGACCCTGGAAAAGAACCCCGCCTTTGTACACGGAGGTCCTTTTGCAAATATTGCCCATGGCTGCAACTCTGTAAATGCTACTCTTTGTGCTCTTGCCTGCGGCGATTATGTTGTAACAGAAGCCGGTTTTGCAGCTGACCTGGGAGCCGAAAAGTTCCTTGATATTAAATGCCGAAGTGCTGGTCTTAAGCCTAGTGCTGTTGTAATAGTTGCAACAATCCGCGCTCTTAAAATGCACGGTGGTATTGCAAAAGCAGATCTTTCAAAACCAAATACAGAGGCCTTAGAAAAGGGCTTTGCAAATCTTCAGACTCATATAGAAAATATTGCAAAATTTGGTTTACCGGTTATTGTTGCTGTAAATAAGTTTATTACAGATACAGATGAAGAAATAAAATTGCTTGAAAAGCTTTGCGAAGGCATTGGAAGTAAGGCTGTTCTTTGTGAAGGCTGGGGAAAAGGTGGAGAAGGTGCCGCAGAACTGGCTAAGGCTGTTGCAGAGCTTGCAGACAGTGGTAAAGCTGATTATCATCCACTTTACGAACTGGATTTACCTCTTGCTGATAAAATCAGAAAGATTGCAAAAGAAATCTACCGCGCAGAGGATGTAGACTTTGATTCTGCTGCACTTAAAAAGCTTAAGGCCTTTGAAGAAGGCGGTTATGGCAAGCTTCCTGTTTGTATTGCAAAGACACAGAATTCTATTTCTCATGATCCAAAGCTGATTGGAGCTCCAAGAGGCTTTAAGTTCCCGGTTCGCGATGTTCAGCTTTATGCCGGAGCAGGCTTTGTTGTTGCCCTTGCCGGAGATATTATGACAATGCCAGGACTTCCTAAGGCCCCAGCTGCCCTGAATATTGACGTAAATGATGAAGGAATTATCAGCGGTTTGTTCTAAAAAAGAAGAGAACTTATAAAAAGGAAATGGCCGGTTACTTCCGGCCATTTTTTATTTAACTCTTACAACTCTTATTTTTCACCAAGCTTTTCTTCAAGCTGGTCAATTCTCTGCTGTAATTTAAGGGCCTTATCGCGCTGGTCAATTACACGCTGAGCAAGAAGCCTTGAAAGGAAGATTCCATAGTGAGGATTCTTTCTGATAAGATTTACAAAGGCAACCTTAGGAATACAAATAAGCTTACCTGGCTGTTCTGCCTTTACAGTTGCACTTCGCTTATCATCCAAAAGGAAGGCCATCTCGCCAATAAACATATCCTTTGGAGTAAGAAGAGAAACCTGCTTTTCATCTGAATAAACACCAAAGGTTCCAGAAACAATAAAGTACAAATCAGAAGAAAGGTCACCGCGTTTACAAACAACATCGCCCTTCATGTAATCAGTTGCCTTAAATGGAATCATAATTCCAGGGATATTGTTTGAAACATTCAAGAGGTTATCCAAATCAAAAGAAACCTCGTTTCCGGCATCGTTATATCTAAGATTTGAAACAAGCCCGATAGAAAGAGCAATTCCTCTTCCATGAGTTTCCATAATATCAGGCTTAAAGTTGTCAATCTGAGACTTCCAGTCAAAGCCAGCACCTTCATCTCTTACAGTAAAGGTAGAAATCTCGCGGGTAATAGTATAGGAAATATGAACTTTTTTATCTTTGTTTTCAGGAAGATTGCGCCTCTGTTCAACCAGCTCCAGCATATCTCCGCCCTGCTCCATCCAGGCACTTTTATCCTGATAAGTAATTCCACAGTTTCCGTGCTCAATTGCATTTGCGAGCAGCTCCTGAAGAGTTGTCTGAAGAGCATAACGACCGTGAACATCAATTCGGTTTGAGCAATATAAATAGTTTACAAGAAAGCTGGTATATAAACGGGCATTAAGAGGATCATTATCACAAATGAACTTTCCTCTTTCAACACCACCCATAGTTTCCTGCATACCACGATTAAAAAGAATATGCTGATTACTCCAGAGAACCTTTAACAAACGCTTAAAAGAAGAAATAAAAGAATGAAGAGTCTGAACAATAAGGATATTCTGATTTTTCATATCCTCAAGTTCCTGTGCCTGTCTAGGATCCTTTGCAATTGCAATTACACCACCATTATGAAACCATGGGTCCATATTAATTGCAGACAAAACCTTGAAATTATCAATATCAGTGGAAGAAAAGTCTAACACCTTAACCTCAGGGATTTCATAATCCATAAGGCTCATTGTTTCGTCGGTATCTGGACTATAGAGAGGATCAAAATAATCCGAATAAGTTCTACAGGCTTCCTTTACAGCAGCGAGAATCTCTTTGTTACTAGAAGAAATTAATATTTTTTTCATAATAACCTCTAAAAAAAATGATTCAGATGCGATTCGAACGCACGACCTTCCGCTTAGGAGGCGGATGCTCTATCCAGCTGAGCTACTGAATCTAAAAAAAATATATATATCAGAGAGTCAGATGCGATTCGAACGCACGACCTTCCAATTAGGGTTTAATACTAAAAATTGTAGTATATCCCCCGTTGAACGAAGCCTTCAAAACCGTCCTTCACTGCATCGACAGTAAGCATTTTTTCATTGTAGTGGCACAAAAGCATCTTAGCACGAATCTCATCCGGGAAAGTCTTAAGCTGCTCATAAGAAGCATGAACGCCAACAGAAAATCCGCTGACATCACAATCATGAAAAATCCGTTCAACTTTATTAAATCTTTCCAGCAGGAACTTTAGCTGGGAAGGATTAAACTGGGTATCACCTGTAAACAAAACCTTATCATCAAAAATCAAGCCATAAGAAATCTGAGAATTCTTAAAGGAATCAAGTCTTGTTGTTACGTGTCTGGTTCTAAACAGCTTAATATTTATAGAACCAATATTTGTTTCATACATTTCAAATGGCTTTTTCTGGAGCCGCTTTATAGGAAGCTCAGAAAAATAATCATTGAAAGTCATTTTTCCACGTTCACTGAATTGAATTCCACCTCTTAAAGATTCATTCCAAAGCTTTTTCTTAAAGGAAGGAGGAATTGCAATATTTACCGGCTGTTTTGAAATATAGTAAGCAGTTAAAGCAATTTCCTCTACACCTCCAATATGATCTGCATGAGGATGTGTAAGAATAAGATTTTTGATAGAAGAAATTTTTGTAGAATATTCTTTTTCCAGGACATAAGGACAAAGAGTTCCACAGTCTATAAGAAGATGAGTATCACCTTTGACAACAAAAAGATTAGTTTGATAAAATGATTTTTGAAAAGCACTTCCAGCCCCAAGAAAGAAGAGGGAAAGCTGCCCATCATTATGAAAATCTAATTTTGACTCAAAAGCTTTTGTTGTCATGCCCTTTATTATACCACATATTTGTGGATTTGGTACACATCTTCTACACCAGAAACTAATATTCCTCCCATTCCCATTTCTAATGGAAGAGAAATATCCATATCATAACGGTCACCAACAGCGATTATATTTTCTGCAGGAGTTTCCAGAATATCGCAGGCTTTTTGGAAGGGTTCCAATGCCGGCTTTGATTTAAAACAGGAATCCAGGCCAACTATATCCGGGAAAAATTTTGAAATACCAATAGCATCAAGTGTTTTTCTGGCAGGTAAAATAGGATTATTTGTTACACAAATCAGCTTATAATTTTGAGACAGAATTTCCATTTCTGAAATAAGCCTGGTATCCACAGAAAGATAATCAGAAGGTTCAAGCAGTTTTTTGCGCCATTCTACACTCTGCTGAATGGGAACTCCAAAGGCAAGCAAAGTGTTACCTAAACTGATTTTTTTACCGTCATTTTCTGCGGCAAACTTACGTCTATAATCAGCGACCATTTTTCTGGCTTCTTCAGCAGAAATTCCCCTCTGGCGAGCGAATTCCCTTACCTGACAATCCACCTGCTCAAAGGCATAAGCCGCATTTGTATACAAGGTTGAATCTATATCAAAAATAAAAGCCTTAACGCAAGTCGGCAGCCTATAAAGCTTCATAATGCCTACCTCCATGAACTATGCTGGCTGCAGCAGCTTGCAAGGAATCAAAAGCAGGGATTCCCAGCCCAAACCAGGCAACGCAGGCATCTCCTAAAAGCTCTGCGTCATCGCAATTGGCCTCAAGAAGCCTGATGCCCAGAGCCAATGCCTTGCGTCCCATATAAGCCGGATTTTTTGTTTGTCCGCCGGTGACAAATATTTCCTGGGGGAAGTCTACCCCGTTTTCGCCGGCAAGCTCCTTCAAAAGTTCTACTGCCCTTTTTAAGGACTCCAAACGCTGCTTTTCCGGCATGCGGCCGCTTCTTGGAATTAAAACAGAAATATTCCATAAACCCGGAATAACAGAAGGCAAAGTCCTGACCTGAGGATGACGGATAGCGGCAGGAACGCAAAAGTTTAGTCCTTCTGAAGAGCCGCTGCGGTCACAAATGCGGCCCGGCGAAAGTGTATTTGTTCCTATAAGGGCAGCTACAAAATCAGGTCCGGCACCAAAGACTGGGAGCTTTTCTGGAACAAGGGGCAAGCCTAGTTCAGAAAGCCTGCTGCCAGAAATCTCAGCATATTTCTGGTCTACAGTTAGAAATGCAGGCATTTTATTTGAAGGAAGTCCAGCCCTTGCAAGGGAATCATTATTCCAATAGGCTCCTTCAAAGCGGGCTTCAGGTAAAATTGTAAGGGCTTTTCCTGTAAGCTGCCAGATTAAATATTCCGGGCCGGAAAATATATATTTTGATTCATTAAATTGCTGGGGAAAAAGCTCTTTTAGAGCAAAAAGCTTTGGAATAAAAAGTGAATTTCCACACTTCTCTGCATCAGCCTGGTAGGCATCATTCCAAAGAATTGTTGTACCGTCTTCACTTACTACAGTTGGTCCGTTTCCTGAAATGGAAAGGGCCCTGACAAAAATACTATCTAAAGAAGTTAGTTTTTTTATAGCCCGCTTAAGTGCCGGTAACCAGGTAAGGGCTATGTGATATTTATCATCTGCAGAATTAAATTTAACAGTAGAAACAGAAACGACTTCACCATTGGCGGTAACAAGTCCCGCTTTTAGTGAAGTCGTTCCAATATCAACACAAAGAACTGCGTCGGTCATTAGTTAGCCGAATCGTCCTTATCTGATTTTTCGTTTGTGCTGTTCTGCTTTACAACCTTTTCAATAATGTTACGGTTATCAAGCAGTTCGCTTAAAGACTGATTGTAATGAATACGAGTGATAACATTTGCAAAAAGTCCACTTACATCTGTGCTGATGTACCATTCGCGCTTAAGCAGTTCTTCGTGATAAACGGCATTAGTACCGATAATTCTGTAGAACTGTCCACGCTTATATGCTTCGTCAAAAAGCTCGATAGCGTTTCCTGTAAAGAATGGAAGGGAAATTGCACAAATAACCTTTGTAGCCCCCTGCTCTTTAAGGAATTCCATAGCCTTAAGTAAAGTTCCACCAGTTCCAAGCATATCATCTGCAAGGAAGGCAACCTTACCCTTAACATCACCAAGCAATTTAACTGATTTGATGTTTGTTGAATGAGCATCCTGAGTTACAATTGAGTAGTCTCTCTCTTTGTAAATCATTGCAAGAGGGAGTTTAAGTCCTGAAGCATAGAACTTGTTACGGTCAATAGCTCCAGTATCAGGGGATACAATTACCAAATCCTCAGATTTTCCTGTAAGATCAACAATCTTAGAAAGCTCACGAATAATCTGATAGCTTGCATGAAGATTGTCCAAATTTGCTCTTGAGAAAGCATTTGGAATTTCACGGGAATGTAAATCAAGAGTGATAATTCTGTTTACGCCCTGCATCTCATAGATGTGCCCCAGAAGACTTGCTGTAAGACCTTCACGGCCCTTACGCTTGTGCTGACGTGCATAAGGATAAGCTGGAACAACCAAAGTGATTTTTTCAGCACCTGCCATGCGTACAGCATCAATTGTGACGAGCAATGACATTACATGGTCATTTACTGTCATTTTAATTTTGTTGGCACCACCGTTCAAACTAAGAACTTCGTGGTTCTCAACGTCCTGGAAAATGAATACATCCTTTCCGCGGACAGTGTCCAACAGTTCGGTCTTTACCTCACGGTTAGCAAAATAAGTAAACCGTGCATTTACTTTAAATACAGGCGGTCTGTACTTATCTGTTGTACCTCTTATACAAAGATCAGAAGTCTGCAAATCATTCTGCAGATTAATCTTTCGTACAAGCTCTTCTTTACTCAGTCCATAACGCTTAGATATAACATCGTTCTTCAATGTGAAGCGATGTTTATACATATGTTTGAGGTGCGTTATGACTTCATTGGCGAAAGCTTCGCCACCTGGACACGCAACAATCGCTAGACTTGTTGGTTCGGTATAAGGCATATAAGACCTCTTTTATAGTGGGATTAGTTACCACACTATAGCATATTTAGTGTTGTTTAGGAAGAGGTCATCAAATTATTTCTAATTTTGTGAATGGTGCTGCTCTTTTACTTTGTAAAGCTCCTGATCAGCCTGTTTATAAAGACTAGTAAAATCAGTAAATTCTGAATAAGGAACCGTGCTATAACTGCAGCTGCACTTTACCTCAAATTGCAGACCACTGGAAGCATTAAAATCCTCCAGATATTTCTCTACCTTTTGAATTAATCGGTCTATATCAGTTTTTCTTTCAAAAAGTAAAAGCACACTAAATTCGTCACCGCCGGTTCTTATACAGGGAGTCTGTTCTCCAAAGCCCGCTTTTAAAGCCTTTGCAACCTGAATAATTGCAGTATCACCGGCATCATGCCCATAGCTATCATTTATTTTTTTGAGTCTGTCTATATCTGCACAAACAAGGGTAACATAGCCCTTACCACTTTGGATTTTATTTTTGGCATCAATAGAAATAAGGTCTATACCCCGCCTGTTATATAGACCAGTCATATAATCTCTATAACTAAGACGCTCTAATTCCTTTCTTTCGTAATAGCTTCCAATTACATTTGAAATATTTTTTAACCAGAGCTGGAAATAATCTCGGAAGACTTCCCCCTTAGCAGGAGAATATACCACATAACCAATATAGTTTTTCTTCCAATACAAAGGACTAAAGGTAAAAACATTGGCCCCCTTACTGGAAGAAATTACCTTTGGATATAAGTCACTGGCTTTTATAGTCTGCTTAGCAAGTTTATTTTTCTTATCCATGTAATAAGTGGTTACTGTTTCCGAAAGACCATATTTATCATCTGACTTCAGGAAATAAGATTGTTTTGTATCACTTAAATCAGAGTTTATACAAAAACAAATGGCATCAAATTCAAAGAATACAACTTCAGACAGCAAATGCAAAAAGAGAGCATCCTCTGTTTCTGCTTCAGAAAAATAAACATCAGTTTTAATAAGACTCTTGTGAAAGGTATCCAAAAGATAGCGTTCTACATACTTTGAATCTATGTAATTAAAATCTCTTTTTTTGGCTATAACACAACCGCAGGATTCCTGAATAACTAATTCCGGGTAAACATAAACATCTTCTGCATCACTGTCGCCGTCTATAAGCTTCAGTAACAAATCAAAAGCCTGTTTTCCGGCATTATCTAAATCTGCCCGAACCGTTGTTATAGATGGATTATAAATATATGCATCTACAATACCGTCAAAGCCAGTAACAACAATATCAGTAGGAACGGTATAGCCTTCGTTTTTCAAATAATCGCAAACCATAATTGCCATTGTGTCATTTGCGCAAACGATAGCGTCAGGCTTATCTATTTCAAGAAGCTCCTTAGTACACTCTATAGATTTTTTCCAGAAATGCCCGTATTTTATACGTTTCTCTTCTATTGGAATGTTGTACTTCTTCAAGACTCGCTTATAAGCATCCAGTCGGGTAATTGTTTCTTTATTATCCGGATAGCCCCCTATAAAATCTAAGCGACGCAATCCATGGTCACGAATTAAATGCTCTACAACATATTCAAGGCCCGAGCTTTCATCAATAATTACATTATGCTCGAATAAAGCTGATCTATAAACATTTACAATGGGGATATTTTTTTCACGACAGGCTGCGACAATTTTATCTACAGTTTCATTCAAATAAAGGCTGCCGCTAAAAAGGATCAGTCCATCCAGGATATCATAATTCACCATGTTATAGATTTCATTTTCCCCTCTTACAAAGCTTTTATCCTGATCAACTCCTCTAGGATACTCTGCTTTCATCATAAGTGAAGAGAAAATTAGAATCCTGACATCTGTATTTTCAGACTGAGTAACTATACCATTTATGACTTTAACCTCGTACTCCCAGTTAAAACCTGAAACACAAATAGCTATAGTTTTCTTTTTCGGGCCAAAATGCATTACTTAATTTTACCTTACAAAATTCATATTTTCAAGGAAAAATAAAAAACGGCAGCAGTCGTAAAACTGATGCCGTTTATGCAATTTTATGTTAGCTATAAAGTAAAGTCTACTTTAAGAGTTCTGCCAACTTTTCAGCTGTAAAGCCAAGGTATTCTGCAACCTTGTTTGCAGGACCTGATGTACCAAAGTTGTCGATACAGAAGCAGTTTTCTTTTGAAGTAAACTGCAGCCATTCCATACTGATTCCGGCTTCTGTACAAACTACGCGCTTTGGATTTCCAATAATCTTGTCCTGTTCTGCCTTTGAAAGTCCTTCGAACTTCTTGAGGTCTGGAACAGATACAACACGGATTGCTTTTCCACTAACAAGAGAAGCAGCCTTAAGAGCCATATTAACTTCAGAACCACTAGCAAGGATTGTAATATCAGGAGAAGCAGAGCCTTCCTGTACAATATAAGCACCCTTTTCTGCCATGTTCTTCTTCCAGTCTTTATCAGCCTTTTCATAAACTGCAAGAGCCTGACGTGTAAATGCCATACAAACTGGATGATCCTTGCTTGCGTAAGCTATATTCCAAGCCTGCATAGATTCTTCTGGGTCACCAGGACGAATTGCCTGAACTCCAGGAATAGCACGAAGAGAAGTCATTGTTTCAATTGGCTGATGTGTAGGACCGTCTTCACCAACATAAATAGAATCATGTGTGAATACATAAATTACAGGCTGCTTCATCAAAGAAACAACACGTAAAGATGGACGGAGGTAATCAGCAAATACAAGGAAGGTTGCACAGAATGGGCGGAGACCACCATGAAGAGAAATACCTGCACAAACAGCAGACATTGCAAATTCACGGATACCGTATTCAATTGTACGTCCAGCACGATTTGAAGGACTGAAGGTTCCATTGTCTGTAGCCTTAAATGCAGTCTTGTTTGGTCCCATAAGGTCAGCAGAACCACCAACAAGGTTAGCATAGCGGGCTGCAATTACGTTCAAAGCCTTTCCAGATGCATCACGAGTAGCGCAAGCATCTCCAACCTTATATTCAACATCTTTTACAGATTCGTCTGTTACACCATCAGAGTGGTAAGCATCCCAGAGCTTCTTGAGTTCAGGATTTTCCTTTGCCCAGGCGTCAAAGTCTGCATTCCAATCAGCTTCTGCCTTTGCAAAAGCAGCTTTCTTGTCTTCAAAATATTTGTATGCTTCTGGAACTACATAGAAATCCTTGTCTGTTGGAAGACCAAGAGTTTTCTTTGCTTCAACAATTCCTTCAGCTCCAAGAGGTGCACCATGAACATCAGCAGTATTCTGCTTTGGAGCTCCCTTACCAATAATAGACTTGAGCATAATCAAAGAAGGCTTATCTGTACATTTCTTAGCTTCAGAAACCAGCTTAACAATGCCTTCTACATCATACATATCACCTTTAAGAACCTGCCAGCCATAAGCTTCATAACGCTTAGCAATATCATCAGTAAAGGTAATGTCTGTACAACCATCAATAGAAATCTTGTTCTGATCGTAGAATACAATCAATTTTCCAAGCTTAAGGTTTCCAGCAAGAGAAGAAGCTTCAGAAGCAACACCTTCCTGAAGACAGCCTTCTCCAACAAGAGAATATGTGTAATGATCTACGATTGTATGTTTTGGAGTATTGAACTTAGCAGCAAGCATGCTTTCTGCCATAGCCATACCAACAGCCATGGAAACACCCTGACCAAGAGGACCACCAGTACATTCAACACCGTCTGTATCACCGAATTCTGGGTGTCCAGGGCACTTTGAACCAACCTGACGGAAGTTCTTGATATCATCCATGCTTACCTTGTAGCCAGCCAGGTGAAGAATAGAATAAAGCAGCATTGAACCATGTCCTGCTGAAAGTACAAAACGGTCTCTGTCAGCCCATTTTGAGTTTGCAGGATTGTGCTTCATAATTTCGCCATATAAAACTGCGGCTGCTTCTGCTGCACCAAGAGGAAGTCCAGGATGTCCTGAATTTGCCTTCTGAATTGCGTCCATTGACAAGCTGCGGATTGAAAGAGCTACAGCCTCAACACCTTTTTTGTCCATAATAAAACTCCTATATTATTTTCTATATAATAAAACTAAGCGAGATTCTTTATCAAAGCAGAAAGAGTAGCTTCATCAGCACCTTCTTCCAAAGCCTTTCTAAATTCTGCACTGCGGAAAAGTCCTGCCAAAGAAGAAAGCACCTTAAGATGAACCTGTGAATTATGTGTAAGCAAAACAAACAGGACAAATACGGCTCTCTCATCAGGAGCTTTCATATCAATAGGATTCTTGAGATAAACAACACAAATGCGCTGATCCTTCTCTTCCTTCATGATAGGTGTACGAGCATGAGGCAGGGCAATTCCATTACCAACTGCTGTACTAAGAACTTCTTCACGAGCACATAAAGCATTATACACCTGTTCTGAAGTCATGCCATCGGGTAAATCTATCATTTTACAAACTTTTTCGTAAATTTCCTGAGGAGTTTTTCCTTCAACATCCTTAAAAACTCCACCACGATGAATCAATTTAGCAATATCAATTTCGTTTTCCATATATACTACCCCTAATTATTCCTTTTCTGTTACCAATTCATAGCCTCTGCTTCTATTATCCTCTACAGCCTTTTTTAAAATACCGCGGATTTCGTAAAAGGTATCTTCCATACCTTCTAGAGATAAAGCAACATCATCTGCAGGAAAAAGGTCCCTTGTGTAATCATTTTCAACTTCCTCCAGAAGGCGGGCAAGGTGTCCATAAAGCTGAGTTAATACGACAAGCTCTTGCTGGGGAAAATTATCAGCCGAAACTTCTGAGCTTCCAATTTCACACAAAAGCTGGCTTACCTGTGAAAAAACATCCACACAACGTTTTCTTATTTCTGCGACAGGATAATCACGGAAACTATTATATGCTTTTTTTAGTATATCAAACCTCTTTTCTAAGTTCAATAATACAAACTTCCATTCAAGGCTACCTTCTGCAAGAACATTTGGAAAAATTGAATCTACTAACTCATTTAATGTAGGTACACTTTTACCACAGGATTCCTGATAAAGAAGATTTTCTATAAAGGCATCGATAACCGAAGGAGTAAACATCATGGCAATTTCAGACATAATAAGGTCTTTTTTTGCATGATTATTCCAGTTCCCAATGTAAGGAACTACGGAATCGGCATTCCACAAGCGGGTTTCTAAGCCATAAGGCTGAAATTTCACTTTTTTAGAAGTAACTATAAACTCTTCAATAGAACCGCAATTTTTTGAGCAGAGAGTTTCCTGATTTTCCAGAAACAAAAATGCAAGCTGTGATTCTATTGAAGCTGCGGGACCATGCTTTTCAAAGCCGGCAAGCAGAGCTTCTTCAACCTGGGAATACCACTCTTCCCTTTTTATTGCTGAAGCAGACACCATAAAGCCTGAAGTATCATTCTTCTGTAAGAATACTTCTATTATATTATTATTCCAATCAGAAACCCGGCACAATATTCTGTCCCCGAATTCTACTTTCTGATTTTCAAAAAGCTTATCTAAAGGCCAGGAAGTTAAATCTACAGCAAGCGGAAGATTATATTGTACAGAAGTAAGAGGAATACTTGTGTTTGCCTTATCATTCAAGATATATGGAATAACGTAACCTTCACCAAAAAGTGCAAAGGTATCTAAAGCCTGATTCATAGAAAAGCTTTGGGCTTCAGACTCAATTATCTTACCGTCAGAAAGAAGCTGGTAACTATCCGGATTTACATCCTGATTTACAAAAGGCATACAGCGATGGCCAAGTATAATATGATTTTTTTTGATTTCTTCTTTTGATGGAGCAAAACTGAACCAGCGGCCTGTAAATACACCGGCTCTAGTTATAAATTCCTGATTTATCAGAGGAAATACATAATCAGAGGAATACAAAAGATCTGCAACCTGCATTTTTGTAACCTTTGAACCGTGCTTACGAAGATAAGTATAAAAATCTTTTACAGTAAAAGTTTCAAATTGAGATTTGAGAAATTGAGCAATCAGACTTGATGTTTTTATATTATCCAAATTATCCCCTCAAGCAAATCAATTTTAATGTAAATCTGAAGGTCTGTAAATTATCTTCTTAAAGTGATATAGTCTTTTTTATGAAACTGACTGTTTTAGGCTCGGGAACAAGTCATGGTATCCCGGTAATTGCTTGTGATTGTCCTGTCTGTACTTCAAAAGATCCAAAAGACAAAAGATATAGAAGCTCCGTTTATATAGAAAGCGATGACGGTAAATATATTCTGGTTGATATTGGGCCCGAATTCCGTATTCAGGCTCTGGAAAATAAAATAAAAAAGATTGATGCCCTGCTTTTAACCCACAGTCACGCAGACCACTTACACGGCATTGATGATTTAAGAATATTCAGTGCAGCAATGTGGAAGAAACCTGAAAGTCAAAAGAGCCTGGAAACCTACAACGCACCCCCAATTCCGATTTATACAAATGAAATTACTATTGAAGATGTAACAACCAGGTTTTCTTACTTTTTTAAGGATGTAAAAGAAGGGGGCGGTCATGCAAAGGTTACCCTTCACCAGGCAGATAAAAGCTTTGACTTCTTTGCAACAAGAATTACGCCAATTCCTATGATGCACGGACATTTACCAACCACAGGCTGGATTTTTTCTAAAAAGGCAAAGGATGGTACAGTTCACTCAATCGGATATCTGACTGACTGCAGCTTTATCAGCCCAGAATCAATTAAGCTGGTAAATGAAAATAGTGGAAGCTTAGACCAGCTGATTATTGATGGACTAAGAATTAAGCCTCATTCTACACATTTTTCTTTTTTACAGGCTATGGAAGCAGCAAATAAAATGAAGCCTAAAAAGCTTTGGATGACTCATATTACTCATGAAGCAAATCATCAGCAAATTACAGAATATTTACAGGAACATAAAAAGGAATTTGAAAATCTGAAGGATATTGATGTACTTCCGGCCTATGACCGTTTGGTTCTTGAAATCTAATTCTAACTAATGTTAAAAAAATAAAACCTGAGCCCGCTTGCTCAGGTTTTTTAATCAGCGTAAAAGAAGCTTAGTTCTGTGCAGCTTCAGTTGTCTTTGGAACTCTTACCTTCTTGTTGATGAAACCTGCACTAAGACAGTTTGAGCAAACTTTAAGAGTTCTTACTTCTCCGTTAGGAAGAGAAGCCTTTACGGTATGAAGATTAGGTCTCCAAGTTCTGCGAGTATGGTTATAAGACTTGCTAACTTTATTTCCGGACATAACGCCTTTTCCGCAAACATCACACATTCTAGACATTTTCTGTATCCTTCCTTATATATAAAAATACATTTTCGCACTGTAAACGATAGTTTAGAGAGTTTACACAAATATAAAAAAAAAGTCAATGTAGAAAGGCTAAAAATGCGGTAGAAGCAGGCCTAAAAATGATTAAATTCCGATATAAACAAGCACTTTTCACAATAACGGAGCTCCTGAAAACTTCTATTATCTATTAAATCAAGCTGTTTAAATACTGATACAGAAATTAAATAAGCCTCTCCTTTTCTGCATCTAAGTCCCATTTTCAGACTGCAGCAAGAGTCTTTCAGTTTTATATCACTATAAGAGCTTTTGCACAAGTTACCGGCACTGTTATAAACCTCGATTAGGAAAAGGTCGTTTGCTTCAGTGTTTTTTATTGTAAGCTTAAGTTCGTCTGAACTTTCCTCCAGTTCAAGGCTGGACTGGGCGGGCTGGGTGGCCTGGGCGTGCTGGACGGGCTGGGAGGACGGGGCGTGCTGGGTGGACTGGGTGGCTGGAGTGTCCTGAGCTGCTGAGGAGGCCTGGGAAGCGGCATCCTGGGAAGACGGGGCCTCCTGAGTGGACTGGGCAGACGTGGCATCCTGGGTATCAGGCATGGCCGGCGTCCAGCGGGCATAAAGGGTTAGGTCACCAGAAAGCTGACCTGCTGCAAAGTAGGATTCAACAGGATTTTCGAAAGCCGCATCAGAATACCAGCCTGCAAAAGTATAACCCGGCTTTTGCATTTCATCAGGCGGCGGAAGGCTAAAAGCATCAAAAGAGGCCGCTTTTTGAGTAAGAACAGGCCCTGTAAAAAAGCCTCCATTTAATTCATAGGAAAGTGTGTACAAGTCAAAAAATGTAGAACTTTCAAAAATCTTTATGGAACTGGCATTTGAAGCAACATAAAGCAGCTCCATAAGATAAGAGGCCTTCTTGCCATCAGAGCTTATTGCATCAGAGCGGAACCAATAAAGCCCGGGCTCAAGCTCTGCACTATATCTTATATATTTCTTATCCTCATATTCATCCTTACCTCTATAAAAAGGAAGATTACCCTGAGAGTAGCTTCTCATATCACAAAGCTGATAAGTCCCCTGATTTTCCCTGTAAAGTCTTATACTAGCGTCACTAACATTTATATCGCTAACAAAATAATTAAGAATATCTACTTTACCTTTTCCCTGGGGAAGCTCATCCTCAAGTCTAGCCTGCCCTTCTAATTTCAAAGAAAAACCAACCTTGGCTTCTTCAGCATTTTCCAGCTCCAGGAGTTGGGAGTCAGAAAAAACAAAACCGGCACAAAGAGCACTTAAATGAAAGAGAAATTTGCCCTGGGAAAGAGAAATTTTTTGACTCTGAACTTCTGTAAGAGAGTTAAAATTTAAAACTTCCACTTGTGCTTCCCCTTCATTATCAGGTCTGCTGATTGTAAGTGAAATTTTTGAAAAAGCATCTCTAGAAAAATAAGGCAGCACCGTACGGGAACTTTCCTGTCCACCCTGTCCAATGTTAAGATATCGGAAAGCAGAATAAAGAATCCCATTTCTTTCAGCAAAAAGAATAATAGGGTAAGGAGACTCAATAAACTTGGAGATTTCAATGGAACAGTTTTTTTCTGTTGAAAGCAGGCTGTCACCCATTTTCCAAAAATATTTTTCGTAATCCTCGCAAGCAGTCAGAACATATTCCGAGCCGACTTGTTCAAGGTTGGTTACTATATCATTTGAAGGAAGATTAATCGAAAAACTGACTGCTATTTCCGGAATTGGAGTCTGCTTTTCAGTCTGATTTTCAGTCTGATTTTCAGTCTGGTTTTCAGTCTGGTTTTCAGTCTGGTTTTCAGTCTGGTTTTCAGTCTGATTTTCAGTCTGGTTTTCAGTCTGATTTTCAGTCTGATTTTCTACCTGATTTTCAGTTTGATTTTCTACCTGATTTTCAGTCTGATTTTCAGCCTGATTTTCAGTCTGATTTTCAGTCTGCTTGTCTTCAGAAGATTCTGTCATCTCATCTTCTTCAAGATTGCTTTCGGCAGGAAGCTGCAGGGTATCGGAAAGCCCGGGCTCTTCTGAAAAACCGTAAAAAGGACTATCGCAGGCGGAAAACAAAAAAATCAATAAAGAAAGAAAAATAGTAAGCTTGAATTCACATGTCATCTTTTTCATAATCACCTCTATACTTATAGTAGACAGAGTTTGATCAAAAGATGCTGTTTTTTACGAAAAAAAATGAAATTTTTAGCGGCCTGTATCGCGGATTTTGCCTTCTACGTAATCAGGGTCCAAAGTACGTAAAAGACTTGCGCGAGGGAGCTGATATTTTGTGTAAATTACTGCTGGATGACCATCACAAACCCAGTTCATCTTCAAACCGGTCTCAGAGCTGATTATCTCCCACTCCCCGGCAGGCACCGTAAGCGAAGAAAAATCCGGAGAAACAAATTCTATATCATCTTCAATTTTAATCATATTCATAGCGGTACATTCATACATATACCAGCCTTCTTTTTTTTCGAAAGGAATTACCCGGCGGTCAGTGTGGATTTCCAAATCCTTTAAGCGGGCCTCTCTGGCTGCAGGATGCATATTTTCCAGCTCCTGGGAATAAGCCTTATAACGATTCATTCCTTCAGTCCAAAGCTTTTCAAATTCTTCACCAGCAATTTGGCGGCCAATTTCTGCTGCCAGCTGATATTTACTGTCACTTGCACCGCTGGTAGTTTTATCTGCATCAGCCTTGTTATAATAAAAACCGGTAGTACTTTCGCGGTGGGCAACATTATCCAGCTCTGCAATAAAAGGAGCTGCCTCTTCCTGAGAAATCTTGCCTTCCAGGGCATCCAGAGCCTTACGATAAGCACGTGTTACCATTGCGACGTAGTAAACACTCTTCATGCGGCCTTCAATTTTCAAGGAATCAATTCCAGCATCCCGTAAATCTGCAAGATGCTCTATCATGCGAAGGTCCTTTGAAGAAAGAACTGCTGTAAAATCTTCACCTTCATAAACAGGGAAATATTCTCCCTTGCGCTGCTCTTCTTCCAGAACTAATATGCCGCTCTGGGCAAGTTCTTTTGAAGCAGCCCTGGCCGCTTCGGGATCTTCCTTTAGATTAAAGTTCCACCTGCAGGTATGGGAGCAGAAGCCACTCTGGGCACTGCGGCCTGTCAAATAGGCACTCATAAGGCAACGACCGGCGTAGGCAATGCACATAGCTCCGTGAACAAAGGTTTCAAGTTCCATGTCAGGAACAGAATCCTTTATCCTCTTAATCTGTTCTATTGAAATTTCGCGTCCTAATACGATACGAGAAAATCCCAGAGACTTGTACATTTTTACAGCCTGACTGTTTACGCAGGAAGCCTGAGTTGAAAGGTGAAGCTGGGCATCCGGAAATTCCTTCTGTAAAAGTGGAACGATTCCAATGTCCTGAACAATAAAAGCGTCTATAGGATACTGACGGAAATAATCAAGATTAGCCTTTAGTGCATCAATTTCTTCATCATGAAAGGAAATATTCAGAGCACAATGAAGGCGTTTTCCCGGATAACGATTTTTAAGCTCAATTACCTTTTTATACTCATCCTCGTAAAAATTATCAGCCTTTACTCGCAGTGAAAATTTCTTAAGTCCGATATAGGCAGCATCCGCACCATAAGCGTATGCATAGGCAAGCTTCTCCACATTTCCAGCTGGAGAAAGAAGTTCTATCTGATTTCCCATAAATTACGCCTCCGAGCGCAGGCTGTGTTCAAGACGAGGTTTGTTATCAATCTGAATTGCTTCCTGGCCAGAAAAATCACCGGTAACAATTCGTCCGATTTTATCAAGAGCAAGATGAGATTCATGCAGATATTCATCGGCCATCTGGAACATAAACATCATGTCCGGCCAAACATCAAGCAGACAGGAATTTCCCGCAGCGACAAGCTTATCACAAAAAGCCTTGGCATCTTCTAAAAGGATTTCCTTTGCGCCCATCTGAATAAAAACCGGAGGAAAGTTCTTTAACATTTCTTCATCAGCAAGTAAAGGAGAAACAAAAGGACTTTCTGTATTTGATTCGTAGGTATAGATTCCGGCACTTTTACGAAGAATATCTCCCGACATTACTTCATCACTGATTTTTTTAGTTGTAATAAGTCGTGAGGAAGAAGAAAGATTAAGCCATGGAGAAAGGAGAATTACCTTACTTATGCAGGCCCGGAATTTTTCTTTAAGATTGAAAATCAGGGAACAGGCTATTGAAGCAGCTGAATTGTCTGCGGCAATAATAATTTCAGGAAGTAAAGGTTTCTGGCCCTTTTCTGTGCTAAGTGAACAGGCGACCTGCTCTTCTGTAAAGAGGGCCTTGAAAACAGTTTGAATATCTTCATTGGCAGCCGGATATGGAGAAGCGGGCGCCAGACGGAATTCCGGAATTACAACGCGGCAAAAGCATTTTGTTGCAAGAGAGGAACAAAAGCCCCTGTAGGCAAGACGAGAACCTCCGGCAAAGGAGCCTCCGTGGATATATAGCATTACCCTGTTTGAAGAATAGATTTCCGGAGAAAGAACATCACAATCAACATTACCATAGCGATATTC
Organism: Treponema sp.; assembly: GCA_024683675.1. GTDB lineage: Bacteria > Spirochaetota > Spirochaetia > Treponematales > Treponemataceae > Treponema_D. The sequence goes on along the minus strand of JAIKYB010000016.1, from coordinate 6,261 downwards.
TGTGCGCTCTACTCCATTTGGAAGAAAAACAGTTTTAAAAGCATCATCAAGCTTTGAACGAAATGAGTCCACGTTTGATTTTGAGCCAAATGTCAGGAGTTTCAGCTTTTTTATAGCATTTTTTCTGTCGTTCTGAATTGCCATGCCCAAAAGTATAGCGTAAATTTGAAATTTATACTACATTATAGAAATGCCAATTAAAGTAAATTCAGACTTACCTGCAGTTTCAACACTGGAAAAAGAAAATATCTTCGTAATGACGGACAAACGTGCCGCAACTCAGGATATCCGTCCGCTTAAGATTGCAATTGTAAATCTTATGCCTACAAAAGAAACTACAGAAACCCAGCTTTTAAGACTTTTAGGAAACACTCCGCTTCAGATTGAAATCTCACTTGTGAGAATGGAAAATCATGTCAGCAAAAACACTGATGAAGCTTACCTAGAAAAGTTTTACATTCCTTCGAATGAACTTTTCACACAAAAGTTTGACGGCATGCTGGTTACCGGAGCCCCTGTTGAGCAGATTGCCTTTGAAAGCGTAGATTACTGGAATGAATTATGCTCTATTATGGATTATGCTAAGGAAAATGTTTTCTCCACCCTTTATTTGTGCTGGGGAAGTTTTGCAGGGCTTTATCATCATTATGGAATTAAAAAATATCCTCTTGAAAAGAAAATGTCGGGAATCTTTATGAATCACAAGACAACAGAAGGAGACCCTCTTCTCCGCGGTTTTGATGACACCTTCCCGATTCCTCAGTCCCGTCACACAACTCTTAAAAAGGAAGAAATACTTGCCTGCAAAAAGCTGAGCATTCTGGCAGAAAGTGCGGAGGCTGGAGTTACAATTGTAAAATCAAAGGATAACCGCGAGATTTTTATGACCGGGCATCTGGAATATGATACAGAAACTCTTGCCGGTGAATACTTCCGTGACACAGACAAGGGCATGGATGTTCCTCTTCCAAAGAACTACTTCCCTACAAACAACGTTTGCCGGGCCCCCCTGAATTACTGGAGAAGCACAGCTCACTTGTTCTATTCAAACTGGCTCAACTATTACGTTTACCAGCAGACTCCGTTTGAACTTTCCAGCATTGAGGGAAGCAAGTAGATCTCTGGGGGGGAACTCATAGCGGTAAGGAATATTCTGATCTTTAAGTGCATTTGCAATTATCAGTTCAGATTTTGAACGAACAATTTCCCTCTCCGCAGGCTTGAGTTTTCAGTTTCCCCTCCCCTCCAGAAGACGCCCCTGCAGAATACACTCGCCTCTTCCCAGCCTTGAACTTTCAATTCACCACTCCCCTCCAGAGGCCTGGAGGAGAGAAGATTTTATTCCCCGCGGAGGAAGTCTACGGCAAACATATTAGAATTGAAACCAACTGCCAGTTTTGTACCACTTGTAGAAGTTTTAGTTTCATAAGCATTTGAAACTACACTAGTCTTGTCATCCTTAGCTTCATACACTGCTGGATCTGTCATTGATTCAAAAGAATTACTTACAGTATCATAATAAGCAACTTTAACAGCCTTTATAGTATTTAATTGAGATTTATCTATGTAAGAAATTACAGGCTTGCTATCTGAATCCAATTCAATATCTGTCCACATACCAACTGAACTTGTTGCATCTACAACAGTCCAACCAGCATCACTAATTGAATAAGTATTTCCGCTTAGTGCAAAAACTCCATAATACAATTTACCATTAGTAACATCCTGTGCGGTAATATGTAAGTTATGGCTAGAATCAATAGTTGCACTTACATAACGTCCGAAATCAATAGAAGAATTTGGTGTAATTCCTTTTGTCTTATACCAACCATTATCACCTTCTGTTAAATCACTTGTGTATCCATTAGTAGTATGCAAGTTTCCAGAAGAAGGTACATCGACCTTTGGCCGGGCAATCTCAAGACTCTTTTTTGTTTTACTATAATAAATCAATACAGGGGTTGTTCCATCCATAAGAATATCGTTATATTCGCCAGCCTCTTCTTTAAAATCGTTTTCATCTTTTCTTAAAGTATCATAACCGGCAACTACAGCAAGACCACCATCCATATCATCTGTTGTTCGCATAAGAACATTTAAATCTGTAGTAAAGTTTTCATACATTGCGTTTCCACAGTTAATTCCAGCAGGATTAAGAGTCAGTTTTTCGGTATAAGCGGCATATTTTAGACAGTGAGCATAAGAATCATAATAAGAAATCCAAATATGGAACACATCATTTGTATCCTGATAACCTGTGATATGAGGATTTATAAACTGATTCTTCTTTCCATCAAATCCATTAGAAGAATTTTCTTGATTCTTACTTCCCTGGTATTCAATAAAATTCTTACGTTGACTGGAAGCCCCGCTAAACTGACCTTTTGCAAATACCCAGCCTTCCCTACCATAAAGCAGACCAGCTCCCCAGTTATTTGCAGAATCTCCACCAACATAATTGTCAAGTAATACGTAGAAAGGCTCTCCATTAATAACACATGTATCAAGCACAGGAGGAGCTTCATAGAAACTGGCTTCAGTAACACCAACTGTTCTTCCCAATGTCGTAGAACCATTTCCAACTACCTGACCATACATTGTCAGTCTGTCTGTAGCAGACCATGTGGCTATAACATTATTTGCATTTACAGTCTCCGGTTTACATTCATATCCATCAGAAACTCGGCGCCAAACAGAAGTATTTCCGGCTTTCTTTATAATACCAGACATAGGTTTGTCACTTCCCGAAATCTGATTTTCTACATTCCAAACACTCAAATACCTGTCATTTCCCCAGAAGTTGGTGCCGGCTGAGTTAGCGGCGTTACGGCCGTAGCTGCTGCTGTCGCTTGAAAGGTAGCCGGCTTCAATGTTGTATGGAGCGGCTGAGCTCGAAGGCTGATATGCGTTTGAAGCATAGGTGTCTCCAATTTTCAGGCGAAGGTAACCAGAATTTGCCGGAGCTGTAATTGTGATTGTATTTGCATCCGTGCGCACTGCAGTAATATCAGCAGTCTTAGTTCCAGAACTTTTATAAAGTTCTGCGGCTACTGTAGAAATTTCTGAGCCAAAGTTGAAGCCCTTAATCTTGATTGTCTTGCCAGTTCTAACCGGGAAGCGACCAAGTCTTGAGCGGTTTGCAGCCAGGTCATTTTCATCATAAACATCGCTGATATATGGAACTACATCAACCTTATAAGAAGGCTGATTTACTCCTTCAGTGGTCAAATCATAAGTTCCATACCTTGTAATAGAACCACTTGCAATTTCTTTAGACTGATGACTTGAAGCCGTAGCTGCTGTATAAGACTTATCACGAGCCATTACCTTAAAGAAGAGGTCATTACCCATTCCACCGGTCATCTTTGAGGTGTCAATGTCAAGCTGCCAGCTTACAAGCTGTCCTTCCATAGTTGTTTCATCAGAAAGGATTGTACACTTCCAGTCATCTTCATTTTCGCAAACCCATGAAGCGGTATATTCAGCAATCTTATAATAAGCACTTCCAGTGCCAGCAGAATCCACATTAGCAGGAGTAAATACACTTGCACCAGTATTATCTGTAAAGGCTACCCAAATGCTCTTCAGGCCGTGTCCGTCCAATGCAGAACCTCGCAAAGAAATCTTTCCAGAAACCTGAGGCTTATTTGTATCAGAACCTGTTACAAGACTTGACCCATTCTTATACATACCAGTTGTCAACTCAAAAGTGGCACCAGAAACTGTCGGCAGTTCAATATGTCCATTCTTATAACTATAGCCCGCAAGACTGTTGTCACTTTCTGACTTCCAATAGAATGGATCAATTGCAACTGTCGGAGCGAAGTTATCCTCAATCATTACAATTAAATCTGTAAGCTTGAGATAGCTGTAACAGCTGTCCTTACCCTGAGTTGTTTCCTCTGTCTTATCCCAGAAGGTAAATGACATTTCTCTATTAGCATAGGCCCCGTTTGTATAAGCACTATCAGAACCAAGCTTATCTTTATCAATAATATAAGCAAAGTTTGCAAAATCTGTATGAGAAGTTCCGGCTGAATCAACATAAGCACTCGTAGAATGAGTAAACCAGTCTTTTGCAGACAAGGTAGCATTTGGACTGTACATATTTGAATCATCTCCAGACTCTCCATTATCAGCACAATAACCGCTGCTTTCACTTTCGGCACTAGAGTTCAAGGCCATCTTTAGTCTGTCATCTCCACTTCCGTTTCCACCGGTAAACTCTGCAACTACAGCAAGGTCTCCCTTAATGCGGAAGCGTTTACCTGTATATGCTGCGGTTGCCATTTCGTAAGAGCTCTGAGCAGTGCCCGTTTTTGTAAGAAGGTCATATTCTGTAAAGGCATTCTCTGAGAAGGTCTGAGAGCCAGTCAAATCTGTTCCAAGCCAGAGCTTTGTAATGCGAGGGGCATTATTCTGTACTGAAGCTGTGAACTTCTGAACTTCAAGGTTTCCAGCCTTATCCCAGATAAAGATAACAAGATTTCCAGGACCATCCGGAATGTAATTAGAATGGATTGAAGCATCAAAGGTCCAGTAAGAACCACTCTTAACTACACTTTCCGGCATTCCGTCCCCATCATCACCAGATTCAGCAATTAAGTTACCGCTAGAATCAGTTTTTTCTGCCCCAAGATTGTCAATTACCTGAGCAATTGGGAAGAAGGCTGAAGTTTCGCTTGTTGCGGTTGTTGCACTAGATAATGTAAGACTCGTACCAGACTTTGCGCTGATGAGATGCCAGAAGCCTGCTATTCTTACAAGACCTCCACTTCTAATATGAGCGTTATCACTTTCACTTGCAAGAGTAAGTGTAAGTCCATCTGAAGAAATTGTTACAGCAGAGTTATAACCATAAATTGGCGCAGTTTTTGGAGTATTTCCACTTTCTTCTGTGCTTGAAAGCTCCTGCATAGTAATGCCAGTCAATAAAGTTGTTGAAGAATCCTCTGTAACCTGAACCTTCCTATTAGCTTCTCCAACGCTGCCTGTAGGATCCATATCATATACACGGCGTTTCTGTCCTTCTGTATTCTGCTTATCGCGATAGTAATAGAAGGCAATGCGTTCAAAGCCTGAACCTGTATCCTTTATCTTTCCGCCAAGTGTAAAGTACTGACCATTGCTGTTCATCAAACGGTTCTTCATTGAGCCGGCAGTAGTATCACCCTTTACACCATTAAAGGTAATACCCATATTTTCTTCAATTTCAGGCTTGTTATTATCAAAGCTCATTGAATAGCGTTCGTAAGTTGAAAGTTCTGAATCTGCATTCTTATAGGCAGTTACCTTAAGGGCAAGACTATCTGTTCCGCTTGCGGTTAAGGTAGAAACAGGAAGGAACACATTGTAAAGCACATAACCATCAGCAGTGCCAGTGCGTTTTACAATAGCTCCATGACTATCACTTGTTTGAGCACTATCAGCTAAAGAGCCAATTCCATCAATAAGATAGGTGGCACGAGGAGAGCCAAGGCTGTTCATATTATCTGCAAGGGCATAAGTAAGCTTTTTAATTCCTTCCTTATCCTTTAATGTAAGCTTAAGATACTGAGTACCCTTCAAATACATATCATCACTGTAAAGCTGACTTACTGTCGCATCTGTAGAACTTACAATTTCTGATTTTGTAATCTGAGGAGCATTTGTATCAATCATAAAGTATTTAGACTCGCTCCACTTTCCAAATACACCTGTATTATCAACAGCAAGAGAGCGGACACCAATCTTATACTTACCCGTGTCATCTCCTATAGAGGCAGCAGAAAGTTTAAGTTCATCTCTGGAGTTTAAGTTAATACTCCAGCTGTTTGTTCCGCTTACCGCAATTCCCCATTTACTCTCTTCGTAATAGGTAACAGCTGAAGGATTAATGCTTAAGTCTCCCCAGTTAGAGGCCGCTGTTATATCAGAAATTATTGTATAGCCGGCATCAGCAAGTAAGGTTACATCAGCATCATTAAAGAGGCCATCTCTATTTACATCCAGCTGAATAAATACCTTTCCAGAGCTGATTGAATTATTATCACTCGCAGAACCTGTTACACGAATTGAACCATTTACATTTGAATAGCCACTTACATAAGTTGGGGCAGCATCATCCGAAGTATTTGCTCCTCTATATATTCCACTTGGATAAGTAATTGTGCTGCTAGGTCTGTCACCATAAGGATTAAAGTTTATGCTTATTGGAGTCTGACCATCAGCACTTGTAATTGGAGTATAACTTTCGTTTCCAAGAGAATCCTTTGCATAGAA
>JAIKYB010000236.1 GCA_024683675.1 Treponema sp. | reverse complement strand
CACGTTTCTACACAGCTGCCTTATGCAATCACTGTTGCAGCAGTTTCTTTCCTTGCTTATATTGTTGCAGGTCTTACTCAGAACCTGAACATTGTCGTAAGCGGAATTATTTCATGGATAGTTGCAATTGCGGCACTCTTTGGAGTTCTGATTTTTATGAAGAAGAAGGTCTCTAAGGATAATAAATAAAAAAATTGTCGGGTCCGCCCTTCGACTGGCTCAGGGACTGACCCGACAATGTCATCAATTCTGTCGGGCACCCTTCGACAAGCTCAGGGACCGGCCCGACAATGTCATTCCCGTGCTTGATACGGGAATCTTTCCTACACTCTATTCCAGGATTGCCCCTTTGTCAGCAGAGCTTACAAGCTTTGCATAACGGGCAAGGTAGCCGGTTTTTACCTTTGGTTCAGGTGCCTTCCAGGCAGCACGGCGACGCTCAAGCTCTTCATCACTAACTTCAAGAGTAATCTTGTAGTTATTAATATCAAGAGTAATCATATCTCCTTCTTCTACCAGGGCAATTGGTCCCCCAACCGCAGCTTCAGGAGAACAATGTCCCAAAGAAGCTCCACGAGTAGCACCAGAGAAGCGGCCGTCAGTAATAAGGGCAACTTCCTTATCAAGTCCCTGTCCTGCAAGAGCAGCTGTAACAGCAAGCATTTCACGCATACCAGGTCCGCCCTTTGGTCCTTCGTAACGAATTACAACTACATCACCACTCTTAATTTTTTTATTCTGAACAGCATCCATTGCTTCACTTTCGTCGTTAAAAACACGAGCAGGTCCTGTATGCTTCATCAGCTCCTTTGCACAGGCAGAACGTTTTACAACAGTTCCGTTTGGCGCAAGATTTCCAAAGAGGATAGCAAGTCCACCGTTTTCACTGAAAGGATTTTCAATAGGACGCAAGATTTCAGGATTTCTATTTTTTACACCCTTGATATTTTCTGCAATAGTTTTTCCTGTAACAGTCATCAAAGAGGTATCAATTAAGTTCTTCTTGGCAAGCTCTGCAAGAACAGCCTGAACACCACCAGCGTCATCAAGTTCACACATAAAGGTATGTCCGGCAGGAGCCAGGTGGCAGAGGTTTGGTGTTCGGTTAGAAATTTCATTTACCATATGAAGGTCAATTGAAAGTCCTGCTTCATGTGCAATTGCAGGCAGGTGAAGCATAGTATTAGAAGAACAGCCAAGAGCCATATCTGCAGCAAGTGCATTTTCAAAATTTTTCTGAGTCATCATACAGCGGGCTGTAATTCCTCGCTCAAGCATTTCCATAACCTTCATACCGGCATGCTTTGCAAGAGCAATACGACGGCCACTAACAGCTGGAATAGTTCCATTTCCAGGCAATCCTAATCCTATAGATTCTGTAAGACAGTTCATAGAGTTTGCTGTAAACATTCCAGAGCAGGCTCCACAACCAGGGCAGGCAACTCCTTCCATTTCACGCAGCTGTTCTTCTGTAATACGTCCAGAGCTTACAGCTCCAACTGCTTCAAACATATCGCTAAGCGAAAGATTACGGCCTGCATAAGGATTATTGGCATCCTGTCCAGGAAGATGACCAGGCATCATAGGTCCTCCACTTACAAAAACTGTAGGCAAATCAAGGCGGGCAGCGGCAAGCAGCATACCAGGAACAATTTTATCGCAGTTAGGAATCATTACAAGGGCATCAAACTGATGAGCCTTTGTTACACATTCAACACTGTCTGCTATAAGTTCACGAGTAACCAGAGAATATTTCATTCCTTCGTGGCCCATAGCAATTCCGTCGCAAACCCCGATTGCAGGGAATTCAATAGGAGTTCCACCGGCCATACGAATACCGGCCTTTACTGCCTCTGCAATACGGTCAAGTTCAATATGACCTGGAATTATTTCGTTTTTTGCACAACAAACACCAACAAGTGGTCGGTCCAGTTCTTCATCTGTGTAACCCATTGCATAAAACAATGAACGGTGAGGCGCACGGGCCGTACCTTTTTTTGCATTATCGCTCTTCATAATAAACCTCGATTATTCTTTATTCCGTCTCTTTTAATATAATAACATTTAATATAATAACATTATAAAAAAATCCCCACTCCGCAACAAGCGTCCATGGGGATTATTTCCTGATGGTTAATCTGTCAGCTTTTATGGGTCAGTTTCTTTCCCCATAAATTAGCCTACTCGTATTTATCTCTGATTACAAGCTTAATAAGAGTATGAGTTTTCTGAGTAGCACTTTCTCTCTGCTCCTTAAGCTCAGCAGGATCAAGACTGATTCTAGACTGCTCACAGATTGTCTTTCCATAATCAGAAAGCTGAGAAGGAGAAGCTGCTTCACAGGCAAGAATTACATTTCTCTTATTAATATAATGGAAATAGAACTGCATAAACTCTTCATTATCAAGTGGAAGACCAGCAAGAAGAATTACACGCTTAAAATCGTGAATCTTTGCAAAGGTATCACAGCAAGAAAGTAATTTTTTAGAAAAGGCAGGATTTCCATCTGCACCTGTAACAGTTTTTTCTGCAATTACAAACAAATCCGAATCTTCTGGAGTATTTCCTGTTGGTTCGAATGTAAGAACCTTGCTCAATTCAACAGAATCTGTAAGAATCTTTGTCTTGCTGTCCAAGGCATTAGGATCTTTTACTTCCTCTTCTGTCTTCTGAGTAGACATCTCATCTGACTCATTCTTAGAGAACAACTTTTCAAGCTCATCAGTTGTAACAGCACCAGTATTTGAGTTTACCGAAGAATCAGCCATTACTTCCATTGTTTCAGATAATACAGCGGATTCCTGCTCAGAAACTCCCACATCAACCTCTACAGAATTTCTAGCCTTCTCCTCGCCCATAATATCAGCGAGCATTGAATCAAGATTGTTTTCATCAGACATATTACTTACCTCTTTTTCCATATCTACAATTTCAAGCTCTGCATCAGAAGCTCCTATTTCAGCACTAAAGAAATCATCTTCTTCGTCCTCGTCATCCTCAGACTCTTCAATAGGCTCATCATCAACAGTATCTTTAAAGAATGAAACTGACTGCTTTTGAACTCCATAAGCTTTGACTACCAGTGAATCTCCGCTTCCGGCATGTTTATAAAGACAGCCATCTTCCTTGTTTACAAAAAATAAATTGGACTCGCCGTCAATTCTAATATTATGAAGCGACGTACAGCCCGCAAATGCGTCTTCCGCAATATATTCAATAGAAGACGGCAAAACTAAACTTTCCAGAGCAGTACAATTAGCAACCGCAGTGGATTGGATTTCCTTTACAGTTCCAGGCACAACCAGAGACTTTAAGGAAGTGCAGCCTGCAAAAACATTTTCAGGAAGCTTTGTCAGCCCTGCACGAAAAGGAATATCCTGTAAAGCAGAACACCCATAAAACAAGCCCTCTGGAAATTCAGAAAGGTTTGTCGGCATATTTACTTTTACCAGAGCCTGACAGCCAGAAAACAAATAAGGCGAAAGCTCTGTTATAGAAGAAGGCAACTTTACCTTCTGAAGCTTCAATGAATTACTAAAGAGAGCGTTTCCCAAAGATTTTAAGGAATCCGGCAAGGAAATAGATTCGTAAGGACAATCAGAAAAAACTTCGTCATCTATATAATGAGCCCCAAAAGGAACTCTTCCAGTAAAATCAGAAGAAGTGTCATCAACTCCCAATACTGTTTTTAAATCTGGAGAATATAGAAGTCCATTTTTCTTGATATATGCATCACTCATCTCTAAAGCAACTCCCCTACAGCAATTTTGAAAGCTCGCCTTCAAGCTGCTGATAAGAACCCAAGAAATCTTTTATTGTTGAAAGTAATTCCGGAATGGCAACTGGTTTTGAAAGATGAGCATTCATACCAACTTCCAGAACCTTAAATTTATCCTCGGGAGTAACAGCAGCTGTCATGGCAATAATTGGTACACTGGCAAGTTTCTTATTATCAAGAGCTCTAATTTGAGTTGCAGCCTCATAACCATCCATACGTGGCATCATAATATCCATCAGAATAAAATCATAAGGTCTTTTCTTTGAGTGTATAACTTTTTCTACTGCAATATCTCCATCTTCTGCTTCATCGACAATAACCCCTTCTTTTTCCAAAATATCCTTTGAAAGCTCACGGTTAAGTTCATTGTCTTCAACAAGAAGAACTCTCTTTCCTTTCAACGCAACGTCCATACATATATTCTAACATAGGAATTTTAATTTGTCATTTGATAATTCTTATGTTATCTTAAAAAAATGTTGAAAATATATGACAAGGAAGACAAGCTGATTTTTTCAAGTGAAAGCAAGTGGTTATATCCCATTTTTGAATTTGAAAACTTTCTTAGTGATTACGCAGGGGATAAAAGCTATTTCAGGGCTCACGATTCAGCTATAGGAAAGGCAGCCGCAGTTCTTTTAATAAGACTGGGTGTGAAGAAAATACATGGTGATTTAACCAGCAAGCTGGCAGTAAATTACCTTTCTGGAATTCTAGGAGCAGATGCCATCACCTGGACAGAGCTGGTTGAAAGACTTATGTGCCAGACAGAAAGTCAGCTGGAAAATCTTACTGATACTGAAGAAATGTACTATCTTTTACGGCAAAGGGCAAAGCTGGTTTTGGGACTTCCCGTAAAGGTTCAAGGACTTAATTACAAATATGGGAAAATAAAAAATCTTTCTTTTGAGCTCAGGTCCGGCGGAAGACTCATGGTTTTAGGAGATAACGGAAGCGGAAAAACCAGTCTTTTAAGAATGCTTGCTGGAATTGAAAAAGACTATGAAGGTGAGATTCTGATTGGTGACAAAAAGCTTTCAGATTTGGAAAAATACACAATAGGTTATATTCCCCAATTTATAGAAGGAAATGAGGATAATTTTGATTTATCTGTTGAAGAGGTTGTAGGCCTTGGTCTTCCTCCTTTTACACCTGCAAAGGAAAGAAAAGAGCTGATTGATAAGGCACTTTGCCGTACAGGAAGCTGTAATCTGAAGGGAAAAAGCTTTTCTGTCTTGAGTGGTGGAGAAAAACAAAAGATTTCTCTTTCCCGTTGTCTTGCACAAAAGGCTAAGGTTCTTCTTTTAGATGAGCCAACAGCCAGCTTAGATTCAGAAAACCGGGAAATGGTAATTGAAATTTTAAAATCCCTTTCAATTTCCGAAATTCCTACTATTATTATGGTTTCACATGATAAGGAATTAAAAAGTCTGAGGGGCTGGGAGATAATCAACCTTGAATAAATTTATAGCACTTTTTTCTTTGCAGCCTGTTTTAAGAGGACTTATTGCAATGATAATTTCAGGAGCTGTTTTTCCGGTTTGCGGAGTAATGGTGCTGCGCCTGAATCTTGTTCCAATGAGATATATGCTTATGCACGGAGTTATTCTAGGAGGGGCAATTTCTCTTTCCCTGCACCTGCCTATGATTCCTTCTACTCTGGCGGTTAATCTGATTCTTGTTCTTTTTATGCTTTTTACCTCTTCAAAAAAAAGACCAAACTTTAGCGGAGGTTCTGCGGCCACTATGGTTTTAAGCATGGCCCTGGCTTCTCTTATAATGCATATTTCTGATGTACCTGCAAAGGATACCTTAGATTTACTTTGGGGCAGCCCCTTTGCCCTCACAAAATCTGATTTAATTATTCTCTGCGAAATTTCTGTTATTCTCTTACTTTACGTAATAATCAACTTTCATAATATACAGAATATATTCTATAATCAGGAAATAGCCGCAAGCTCAGGTATAAATGTCCGCCTGCATTACACGGTCATGGTAATAATAATTGCCCTTGTAATAGCAGTTGCAATGAAGCTTTTGGGAGCCTTTTTAATTGATGCCCTGCTTATACTTCCGGTTCTTTCTGCCGCAGGTCTTCAAAAAGCCTTTAGAAAAAATGGCTTAAAAAAACTCTTTATCTTAAGCAGCATTTCCGGATTTATTATTTCTACAGCAGGTTATATAACTGCAGTTATGACAAATCTTCCGCCAACAGCAGCAATTGCTCTTTTAGCCGGAATCTTTTTTGTCATTGGAAAAGCAGCAAATCTTCTTAAAAACAGGAGCAAAAAATGAAGAAGCAAATTATTTTTGCAGCAGTACTTCTTTCTCTGTTCAGCATGCTGACAGCAAAAGAAAACAAAAAATCAAAGAAGGCAAAGGAAGAAACAGGCCCCGTAATTACAGCCTCTACCTCTTGGAGTGCAGCCTTTGCAGATATAGCAGGAATTGACCAGGTTACAGCTATTGCACCGGCAAACCTACGTCATCCACCAGAGTATGAAATTACAGTATTAGATATTGTAAAGATTCAGGATAGTGATATTTTTATTTTTGCCGGCTTTGAAAGAATGATGAAAACTCTGGCAACAGCCCTTTCTTCTGAACTGGAAAATCCAAAGCCTATGCAGGTAAAAATCACTCTGGATAATTCTATAGAAACTGTCAGCAGAGAAACTAGAAAAATTGCAGAAATTACTCATACAGAAGCAGAAAATGAAAAACGCCTTGCTGAATATGTAAAGGTAATTGAAAACGCAAAGAAAAAATATGAAGGAAAGAAAATCCGTGTATTGTGTAATAAAAATCAGATTTACCTTGCAAAGGATTTAGGATTTGAAGTGGCAGCCATTTTTGGACCAGGACCAGTTACTTCAGAACAGATTTTAGATGCCCAGGAAAATAAATACGACATGATTATTGATAATGTTCATAATCCGGTGGGGGCACCTTTAGTAGAAGTTTCACCAGACTCAAAGTATATTATCTGGCGCAACTTCCCAGAAAAGATTGAACGCGGAGCCCTTACAAAGGTTGTAAAGGCAAATATTGACGCGCTCAAATAAGTTATTTTCTGTTTTTATAGACTTCAGCAATTTCTGGGTCTGTAAAGCCTAAATTTCCGGTTTTATGGAAGAAGGTATTGCAGTCCCAGAGCATTGGTACATAATTGTAGTTATCACAATTATCAAGAATAGCAGTCATCCATTCTTCCATACCTTCCTTTTTACTTCCATCCTTCTTCTTGCTGACACCATATTCACCAATAATAACACCATAACCTTCATCAACAAATTTTTTCATTTTGGCAAAATTATCATCAAGAAGCTTGCGGTCCTGTTTATTATTTCCCCATTCATTTTTTACACGGCCCCAGTTTGCATTCTCAGAAAGAATACAATAGGTAGAAGGTGTATAGTAATGAACTGAAACCAGCAGTTTATTTTTAGCCTTATCTTCCGGCATTTTAAAACGTGAATCACAGGTTTTTCCAATATCAGTATCATAACCGGCAATCAAGAGGAAGCGGTTTTCATTATTTCCACCAGTGGAACGTACGACATCAACAAAGCACTGATTTATAAGATTTGTTGCCTGATAAGTTTCCAGTTCAGTAAGGTTTCCCTTCTTTCCATTAGACAAGGCTGTATCATCATTTAAACGCCAGCCTAATTCTTCATTGGCACCTTCAAAAATCAATTTATCAGAATAATTTTTAAAACGGTTAGCAACCTGAGTCCAGAGAGATTTGTAAAGAATAACGGCATTATCTCTGTGCTCCTGTGTCTCTGAGCCAAACATACCCCACCACTGGCCATCCCAATGGTCGTTAATAATTGCATAAAGGCCTGCATCTAAAGCGTAATTTACGACCTCTTCAACACGGTCCAAAAGCTTTGGAGAAATAGTATAATCCCCATGCTCATAATCCATCATATTTGTCCAGGCTACAGGAATTCTAACGCTGTTAAATCCAGCCTCTTTATAAGCCTTAAACATAGCGGCAGTGGTTACCGGTTGGCCCCAGGAACGTTCATAAGAGGAAACATCACGTTTTGTACTCTTATTCCAGCCTCTATAAGCTTCAAGAGTATTTCCAAGATTGATTCCGTTTCCCATTTTCTCGGAAAGCTCAAGAGCTGTCATATTTTTATCCATATCCTGGGGCTTTGTAACTACTTTACTTGAAGTATCCGGAACCGAAACTTTTGTAGAAAAATCCTGGAAATAACCATACTTAAAAGGCGCTGCAATTGCAGAAGAAAGCAGACTTGTACAAATAATCAGTGCAGAAATAGTTTTAATTTTCATAAGGACCTCGTAATTTAAATTTTGCTAAGCTTATATTCGAAGGAATCTGTAAGGGCAATCCAGGAGGCTTCAATTACGTCGGAAGAAACTCCAATTGTTGTCCAGGCGGATTCTCCGTCCGTACTTTCAATGATTACACGAACCTTTGAAGCTGTTGCCGAATTGGTATCAAGAACACGAACCTTATAGTCTACCAGCCGGAAGCGTGAAACCTCGGGATAAAATTTTTCTAAGGCCCTACGGAGGGCAATATCCAAAGCGTTTACAGGACCGTCTCCCTCTCCCGCGGTAATTTCAAAGCGGCCACCAACTTCAACTTTTATTTGAGCACAGCTGCATACACCAGGCTCCGGCCTTGGATTAGAACCATTCGTCTGGTAATAGTGAAGTTTGAAGGAAGGTGTGTAGAGGCCTGCAAGTTTTTTTACCAGCAGTTCAAAGCTTCCGTCAGCACCTTCAAACTGATAGCCAAGAGCTTCCATTTCCTTTACTTTTTCAATTACCTGCTCTACCAGAGGATCTGATTTTTTTACCTCCGGCAGGATAGACTGAATTTTTTTAGTAACAGTGCTGCGGCCCGCAACTTCGCTCAAAAGGAAAACTCTCTTGTTTCCAACAACCTCTGGATCTATATGCTCATAGGCAAAAGGATTTTTCAGAACAGCATCAATGTGCATTCCAGCCTTATGGGCAAAAGCATTCATGCCTACATAAGGGGATTGAATATTAAGACTGAAGTTTGTAATTTCAGCAACTCTGTGACAAATTGCTGTAAGATTTTTCATATTTTCCGCAGGAATGCAGTCATAGCCCATCTTAAGCTGCAGATTTGGAATCAGAGTAGAAAGATTAGCGTTACCTGTGCGCTCTCCAAAGCCAAGAAGAACTCCCTGCACCTGACTTGCTCCTTCCTGAACAGCGGTCATTGAATTAGCAACGGCAAGTCCGCAATCATTGTGGGTATGAATACCAATCTTTACTTTCTTTCCGAAGCTTTTAACAACCTCGCGCACTGCCTGGCGGCATTCGTCAATTAAAAAGCCCCCCTTGGTTTCGCACAGGCAGACTACTTCAGCCCCGCCGTCAACAGCCGCCTGAATAGTTTCAAAGGCATATTCTTTATTATCAGCATAGGCCGTAAAAAAATGTTCTGCATCATAGAAAACCCGGCGGCCATGCTCCTTCAGATAAGCGCAGGTTTCCTTAATCATAAGAAGATTTTCTTCCAGAGTTGTTTTTAAAATGTCCGTTACGTGGAAGGTCCAGGATTTTCCAAAAATAACAACTACTTCTGTATCTGCCGCAAGCAGGCTGGCAAGATTAGAATCCTTCTGGCAGGAAGTATTTTTACGTCTGGTGGCACCAAAAGCGCAAAGCTTAGCATTATTCAAGTGGATATTTTTTATCTGCTTAAAAAAATCCATATCCTTGGGATTTGAGCCCGGATT
>JAIKYB010000199.1 GCA_024683675.1 Treponema sp. | reverse complement strand
CATTCCCACGAAGTTCTGGGCTCCAAGGTTTCGGCCGCTCTTTTTATCATCGATAAAGGCCCCGACAACAATTCCAGGAATTACGCTGTCAGGATCGTTTGGCGCGTTAGGTCCGCCAAGATCTGTACGGCACCAGCCCGGGTCTGTAAGGTTTATACAAACATCACTGCCATCAAGCTTTCCGGCAAGATCATTTGTAACCTTGTCCAGAGCTGCCTTACTTGCAGAGTAACCGGCCTGTTCAGGCTCATTACGGATTCCACTAGTTGTATTGATTACGCGTCCCCAGCCTCTTTCAATCATAGGAGGAATAAAGGCATAGCAAAGCATCATAGGTGCAATTGTGTTTATATAAAAACTCTTTGCATAATCTTCTACCGGAGTTTTATAGTAGTCTACACGGTAAGCAATCTGCACTGCCGCATCATTAAAGAGAATATCAACCTGAGTTCCCTTTGCTTTGATGTCGTCAATCATCTTTTGAACCTGAGCTGGTTCGCTAAGCTCTGCTGCTATATCATAAGCTTCTACACCCATAGCCTTTACTTCAGCCAGCACTGCAGCTGTGTGCTCTAAAGAGCGGCTATGTAAAATTAAATTACAGCCCTTGCTTGCCATAAACTTTGCAATTCTGTATCCAACACCTCTATTTGCACCTGTTACAAGTGCCCATTTTCCTTTTACGTCTGTCATAATATCCTCCAGAGAATAATAAAGAGAATTAACAAAGATAAAAAGGATGTTAAAGATAACAAAGATAATGAATTCTTCATAATGGTACAGAACCAAAGAACTCTAAAAGTTAAATGAGTTTTAAAAATTCTGTCCTATCCTTAAAATCCTTTTCATCTTTTATATCTTGTTTCTATTTCATCACACCACTTGTCAAAATCTGGGTCTTCTACCTGGCATTCGGGGTGGGCGAGAACGTATTCTATTGTCTCTCTGATTCCCTGGTCAGCACGCTTTGTAGCGACAAAATTTGGTACCAGAGACTTCAGCTTACTGCAGTCAAAAACAACAGAGTTTGCCTTGTCACCAATCAGACTGCCGGTAAAGTCGTAATTAGAATGAGCGGCCAGATATGTCGATGAAACATAAACAGCTTTAAGCTCAACACCAAGCGCCGAAGCAATGCACTTGTAAATCTGATTCCAGGTTACGCTTTCATCACTCATAATCTGAACAGCCTCACCAATTGCATGAATATTTCCCATAAGACCTACAAAGCCCTTTGCAAAATCTGAGTTGTGGGTAATAGTCCAGAGAGAGGTTCCATCTCCGTGAATGATTACAGGTTTTCCTTCTTTGATTCTTTTTACAACCTGGTAGCTTCCCTTATCCCCGTGAACTCCAAGAGGAACAGAACGTTCATCATAAGTGTGACTAGGGCGGATAATTGTTATTGGAAAGTTTTCTTCCCGGTAAAGCTTCATCAGATAATCTTCACAGGCAATCTTGTTACGGGAATATTCCCAGTAAGGATTAACCAGCGGAGTTTTTTCACTGATTACATAATTTCCGCAAGGCTTTTGGTAAGCTGAAGCCGAGCTTATATACATAAACTGACGGACTTTGCCCTTAAGCAAACGGTAATCTCTTTCCAGTTGAGAAGGCACAAAGCCTATAAAGTCACAGGCAACATCAAAACTCATGCCTTCAAGCTTTTTTGCAGCCGCAGCCTCATCATTTATATCAACTGTAATAAAATGCGCACCCTTTAAGCCTTCATCACTATTGCGGTTACCACGATTTATCAGATAAAGCTCCCAGCCTTCTTTCAGCAAGAGCTTTGAAATTGCCATACTGATTGTTCCAGTTCCACCAATAAATAATGCTTTCATTTAGTTTTTCCTCCAGAAGTTCTTTTATAAACTTGCCTTTGCTGCAATCTTATAAATCTCTGCAATATCATCAGAAGACAGATTTACAAAGCCTCCTGTGCGGCCATCGCCAAGACCAAATTTCTTTACCAGAGTAGGGATGTCTTCTTCCTTTGCACCAAGTTCAGCAAAGTTGATTGGCATACCAATACTGTGTAAAAATTCACGGAAGCGTTTGATTCCTTGGCAGGCAGTAGCTTCAGGATTTGCAAAGTCCATCTTGCAGCCCCAAACGCGGCTAGCCCACTGGGCAAAGCGCATTACATCATGCTTGTAAACAAATTCCATCCAGGCTGGCATAATTACTGCAAGTCCAGCTCCGTGAGCACAGTCGTAAAGGCCGGAAAGTTCGTGTTCAATTCCGTGGCTGTTCCAGTCCTGGTCGCGGCCAACACCTACAATATTGTTGTGAGCAACCATTCCAGCCCACATAATATTTGCACGAGCCTGATAATCATTAGGATTTGCTATAACCTTTGGTGTTTCGTGAATCATAGCCATAAGAACTGCTTCACAAAGACGGTCTGTAGTTTCTACATCCTTTGTGTTTGTAAAATATCTTTCACAAACGTGAGCCATAATGTCTGTTGCACCGCAGGCAGTCTGATAAGCTGGCAGTGTCTGTGTGAGTGCTGGATTCATAATAGAAAAACGAGGGCGGATGCATTCACTTCCAGCACCACGCTTTACCATGCCTTCTTTCTTTGTGATAACAGAATCACCGGAGCCTTCTGAACCGGCAGCGGCAATAGTCAAAACTGTTCCTACCGGAAGTGCCTTCTTTGCTGCTGCTTTACCACTATAAAAATCCCAGAAATCTCCATCATAGCAAACGCCCATAGCAATGGCCTTTGCACTGTCAATTACAGAACCGCCGCCAACTGCAAGAATAAAATCCACAGCATTTTTCTTACAAAGGTCAATTCCTTCGTATACTAAATCATCAAGAGGATTAGGGTGAACACCACCAAGCTCTACAAATTCAAGGCCTGAAGCTTTAAGAGAATCACGAACACGGCCCAAAAGACCTGATTTTTCTGCAGATTTTCCTCCAAAATGAAGGAGAACCTTAGAACCTCCGAATTCTTTAATCAAAGAACCTGCATGGCTTTCTGCATCTGTTCCAAAATCAAATTTAGTTGGGCTATAGAAAGTAAAGTTTGTCATTAAAAACTCCTGTATTTATATTTCTTTTACATTTAAAAATATAAGCATCTTTCATAGAAAAATTAGAGGTGTTTCTCTTTTATTATTGAACAATTCTATTTTGCTAAATCTAATTATTTTTCTAAACAAATTTCCTGAACTTCCGAAAATCAAAGCAGATGTAAATAAAAATTCAGGAGGAAATAAAGTGAATTCTTTCACACGTTCTATTGATTTGCTTCAGCGTGAAATGGATGTAACATCTTTGCGCTATCAGGTTACTGCAAACAACCTTGCAAACAGTGAAGTTCCAAACTTTAAGCGTTCTACAGTAAATTTTGAAAGCGAGCTTAAGCGTGCTTTTGATTCTGAAGAGGCCAGTCGTAACGGCTTACACCTTACAACTAATAATGACCGTCATATTCAGATTAATGTACCTTATGATTATCGCGAAGTTGAACCTCGTCGCGTTCTTGATTATACAACTACTGCAAAAGCTAATGGAAATAATGTTGATGCTGAAACAGAAGCCAACAATATCCTCCAGATTCAGATGCAGTACCGCCTTCTAACCCAGCTTACCAGCTTCGAGTTCGAACAGGTTAATACTGCTATGAAGAAATAATGTGTAAGGCCGCTACAATAGCTTTACCACCTGAGTAAGGCCGCTGCAATAGCTTTACTTCTTTTAAGGAGAAATAGACAATCATGGGAATGTTCACAAGTATAAATATAGCCGCAACCGGAATGGCTGCAGAAAGACTCAGAAGCGATGTAATTTCAGATAATATTGCCAACGCTTCAACAACACGAACACAGGAAGGAGGAGCCTTCAGAAAATCTTCTGTAGTTTTTGCTCCTGTTTCAGACAATAATCCTCAGTGGAGAACTCCTTTCGTTTCTTCAGATTTAGATAATGGACCCGGAAAAGGCGTAAAAGTTCTTGAAATTGTAAAGGATACTTCAGAAGGCCGTTATGTTTATGACCCTGATCATCCTGATGCGATTAAATCTGGGCCTCATACAGGTTATGTTGAATATCCTAATGTAAATATCGTAAACGAAATGGTAGACTTAATTTCTGCATCCCGAGCTTACGAAGCAAATGCCACTGTTATTGACGGTGCAAAGGATATGTTCAGCTCTGCCCTTGACATCGCAAGATAGTAGGGGGATAATAACATGATGAAAATTCAGGAATTAGGCACTGTAGAAATGTTCCGCAGTAATCCGCAGCATTTCGGACAGGGAAAAATCAGACCTCTTACATATACACTTTCAGGACAGGGACCTGTTCCAAAGGTTGATGGCGTAAGTAAAAATACAGAAGCGGCTTCAATTCAGAAGGCAGAAGGAAAAAAATCTTTTCAGGATTATCTTATTGAAGCTGTAAATTCTATGAACAGCCAGCAGAATGAAGTTTCAAAAATCTCTGAAAAACTGATTACAAGTCCTGACGAAGTTGATATCCATGATGCAACAATTGCTATGGCAAAGGCTAGAATGAGCTTAAACCTTGCTCAGAATGTAATTGACCGAATGGTTACCAGCTGGAATGAAATAACTACTAGCAGATAGTAGCAAAAATCACTCAATATAATAAAAAGATTGTCAAATTCTCTTCTCTATGGTATAATCAATTAAATTTGCTAAGTATATTAGGAGCAAATTTTTGTAAATTCGTTCACGGGTGGGAAGTTCTTTTGGATAACCCTCCTGGTGGGAGGAAAGATGAACGAATGGCTTAAAAAGACCGTCGCTAAGGCTAAGGAGCTTTGGGGGAAGTGGCGGCCAATACAAAAAGTCATATTAATTGGTATAATTGTTGCTGTTATCTTTGCTATTGTAATGGTTGCGCGTCTTTCTGCGAAGCCTACTACAGTGCGCCTTTTCAACTCTCCAGTGACAGATCAGAACAGACTCACACAGATTCTTGATCGAATAGATCAGGAAGGTAGAACTGCTTATGCTTCAGAAGACGGATATATATCTGTTGATGATGACAGAACTGCCCGTTACCTGCGTGAAATCCTTATTTCAGAACAGCTTGTCCCAAGTTCAGTTGATCCATGGGCTGGTTTCTTTGACAGAAGTTGGTCTACTACCGATGCTGACCAGAATGTAAAGCTTAAGAATGCAATTCAGAAGCAGCTTAAACAGCATATTGAAGCCATTGCTGATGTTCAGAGTGCTGATGTAAACCTTGTCCTCCCGGAAACAGCACTTTTTACTGAAGATCAGAAGCCGGTTTCTGCAAGTGTAATCCTCCGTGTAACTGGCAATAGCGACCTTCTTACTAACAGGCACAGAGTTCAGGGTATTCAGCGCCTTATTCTTTCTGCTGTTGAAGGCTTACGTGAAGAAAACCTTATTATTACAGATTCCAGCGGAAATCAGATAAATGATTTTGAAGGAATGGCTGAAAGTGACCGTGTAAGCATTATTGAAAAGCAGCAGAAGCTTATTCGCAAACAGGAAGTAGAGCTTAGAGCCCGCATCCTTAATGCTCTGCAGAAGACTTTCACAGAAGACCGCTGCCGAGATATGGTTGTTACCATTGAAATGGATATGTCTCAAAAGACAAGTGATTCTACAGAATATTCTCCAATTCAGATTAAAGCTGATAATCCTGATACTCCTTACGATGATTCAGAATTCCGTGATACTCTGCCACTTTCTCAGCAGACAGTTACAAAGGAATGGCAGGGAACTGGTTATAATCCTGAAGGTCCTGCCGGAGTAGAAGGACAGACTCCTCCAACATATTCAGATATGTCAAATGTAATTGGACGTTCTACTGAAACTGGTGTAACTCAAAATAATGTAATTAATACAAAGCAGACCTCCGAAATTACATCGCCTAAAATTGACCGCATTTCTGTTTCTGTCAACCTGGATGGTAAATGGAAGCGGGCAAAAGATGATAGTGGAAATGTAATCATAGAAGACGGTTCTATAAAGCGTGAATATACTCCTGTTTCTCCAGAAGAACAGGCTGAAGCTGTAAGACTGATTCAGGGTGCTATCGGTTATAACAGAGACCGTGGTGACCGTGTAGAAGTAACAAACCTTCAGTATGACCGTGCAGATCAGTTTGAAGAAGAAGACGCTGCTTACTTTGCTGCAATCCAGAGAAGAAGAACAATCCTTCTTGTTTTGGTTGCAGTTGCAGTTGCTCTTATCGGCTTTATCTTATTTAGAGTTATCAGTCGAGAACTGGAACGCCGTCGTCGCGAAAGAGAAGCCCGCCTTCTTGCAGAACAGCAGGCTGCTCGCGAAAGAGCCCTTTGGGAAGCAAAGGAAGATGGAATGGAAGTTACAATGTCTGTTGAAGAAACAAGACGTATGGAGCTTCAGGAAAATGCAATTTCAATGGCAAAGGAACATCCAGAAGATGTTGCTATGCTCATCCGTACATGGCTCATGGAAGAGTAGTGGGAGGAATATATGTCTGACGAAATGACAACAGATACACCTAAAGCCGACAACCCTAAACCGGTTGCAAAGCCTGGTCAGTTAAAACCAGCTGGAAGTGGTGGTTCTAAAAAGGGTAGTAAAGATTATAAGAGTCTCACTGGCCGTCAGAAAGCCGCAATCTTCCTTATTTCTCTTGGTCCGGATGTTTCTGCAGAAATCATGAAGCACCTTCGTGAAGATGAAGTTGAAACTCTTACTTTTGAAATTGCCCGACAAGAAAAAGTTAATCCTGAATTTAAAGATGCCGTTCTGGAAGAATTCCAGGAATTGATGAATGCTCAGAACTTTATCACTACTGGTGGTATTGATTACGCTCGTGAGCTTTTGGAAAAATCTCTTGGTTCTCAGAAGGCTATTGATATTATCAACCGTCTTACTTCAAGTTTGCAGGTTCGTCCATTCGACTTTATTCGACGAACAGACCCAGCCCACTTGCTCAACTTTATTCAGCAGGAATATCCTCAGACAATTGCCTTGATTCTTGCTTACCTGGAGCCTGGAAAGGCTGCTATCATCCTTCAAAATCTTCCGGAAGAAATGCAGGCTGAAGTTTCTAAGCGTCTTGCAACCATGGACCGTACATCTCCTGATGTATTGCGTGAAGTTGAACGAGTATTGGAAAAGAAGCTTTCTACACTGTCTTCAGAAGACTATACTGCTGCCGGTGGTGTTGAAGCTATCGTTGAAATCTTGAACCTTGTTGACCGTTCTTCTGAAAAGTCTATTATCGAATCTCTGGAAGAGGACGATCCAGATTTGGCAGAGGAAATCAAAAAGCGAATGTTCGTATTCGAAGAT
>JAIKYB010000194.1 GCA_024683675.1 Treponema sp. | reverse complement strand
TAAGCTTGCCGACAATACAATGGATTATTTATACTCCGAATAATCCGCTATAAAAAACAGGAGCTTGGAGAAATACAAATGAAAGTTATTCTTAACGTAGATGTTAAATCACTTGGTGAAGAGGGAGACGTAAAGAACGTTGCTAACGGATATGCACGCAACTTCCTTCTTCCACGTAATCTTGCAGTACCTTACAATGAAGCTACAGTAGCTATTTTCGAAGGTCGCAAGGCTGAAATCGAAGCACGCAAAGAGCAGAAGAGAAAGGATTCTGCAAGCCTCAAGGAAAAGCTTGAAGCTACAAATCTTGAAATCGTTATGCCAGCAGCTTCAAATGGTAAGCTTTATGCCGCAGTTACAGCACATGTAGTTGCAGAAGCACTTGCTAAGCTTGGTTTCGAAATCGAAAGAAAGAAGATTGAAATCCCTGGTTCTTCAATCAAATCTGTTGGAAACTTCAAAACAACAATTAAATTGTATGAAGCTCAGACAGCTGAAGTACACGTTACAATTAAGGCTCAGACTGTAGAAGGTGAAGCTCCTAAAGCTGAAAAAGCTGAAAAGGCAGAAGCTCCTGCAGAGGAAGCAAAAGCTGAATAATTTAGCTTAAAAAATTACAAGGGGCCGGTTTTATTGCCGGCTCTTTTTTTTTCAAAAAATATAGATGGAGGGTAAAAATGGATAATAACACACTAATTGATAAGGTTCCGCCACACAACATTGAAGCTGAACAGGCAGTTTTAGGGGCTCTTTTATTAAACTGGGGCTCTATGGCAGAGCTTGTTTCCTTGTTAAAAGCAGACCGTTTTTATTCTCTTCAAAATCAGGTTATATACGAAGCACTCCAGCATTTGTATCAGAAAAATATTACAGGAGATACAATTTCTCTTATAAATGAATTAACAACTGACAATAAACTTGAACAGGCAGGGGGAGCGGCTTACATTGCCTCATTAACTGATACAGTTCCATCTGCTGCAAATATCGAATATTATGCTGAAATAGTAAATGACCGCGCTATTAGACGCGAATTGATAAAACTTTCTTCTGAATTAAAGGCTGCTTCTTTTGAACTTAGTAAAAAAAGTGATGCTTTACTGGATTCAGCAGAACAGAAGATTTTTGCACTAGCTGAAAAAAATGAATCAACTGAAATTTATAGTGCTAAATCTATTATGATAAAGGAAATTGAGCTCATTGATGCCAGAACTAAGGTAAAGAATTCCTTTACAGGTATACCGACCGGATTTGGAAAGCTTGACACTTATACCTCTGGCTTCCAGAATTCTGAACTTATTATTATTGGAGCCCGTCCTTCTATCGGTAAAACTGCAATCGCCCTTTCAATGATGCAGAACATAGCCTGCGAAAGACGTATTCCTTGTGGTTTCTTTTCACTTGAAATGCCTTACGAATCGATTGGTATGCGTTTACTTTCACAGGAAGCAAACGTTCCTATGCAGAAAATCCGTTCAGGTATGCTGCGTGTATCAGATATTCAGAAATTGCAGGCTTCAGCTTCCAGATGGTTTAAGGCTCCATTTTATGTAGTCGATACTCCTAACATGCGACTGCTCGAACTTAGAGCAATGGCTCGCCGAATGGTACTTAAGCACCAGGTTAAAATCATCTTTATAGACTATATTGGTTTAATTACAACTGAAGATACAACAAGACCTGTTTATGACCAGGTTTCTGAGATTTCTAAATCCTTAAAGGCTTTAGCCCGTGAATTAAACATTCCAATTGTAGCACTTTGTCAGGTTGCCCGTTCCGCAGAAGGTGAAGAACCAAACCTTGCTCAGTTAAGAGGTTCCGGTTCTATTGAACAGGATGCCGATGTTGTAATGTTCCTTCATAGAGACCGACTTAAGGATGGTGATGTTGAAGCTCAGGATGCAAAGATTATTCTTGCAAAGCAGCGAAACGGTGCAACCGGAGATATTCCAATTTTATTCCTTCCACCTTTCAGCAAATTTGTTACAAAGGCAGAAGGAGAGTAATCTAGTAGCTTCCACTTAGATTCTTTACACTGATTTTCTTTTTTACATCTTCCAGACTTGGTTTAGTTCCAGCTTTAGGTGTAAAAATGAGTTTTTCTTCTTTTCCAGCAAGTAGAGTAATCATATTATCCGAGAAAAGACCTGGCAAATTATCATTATCCAAAGAAACATAAAAAGCAGGTTTATCTGTTGTAAGGATAATTTCAAAATCACAAGATCTTTCTTTTATCTGCATGGAAATATTTGCTTTTTCAAGAGCGGCATGCTTATACAAAGCAGGGAAAATTACTTCAGATGAAGTTTTTCCATTGATTGTAGAGCTTACATAGATAAAATAATCTTCAGCATTTTCACTATCAAGAGCTTCTTCAAAAATATCTGTTACAGAAGCAGAAGGTGCTTTTATATTTATATTCTTTTCAGCCTTATATTGACTTCCGTCAAATCGCAGATACTGAACTTTTACATTTATATCACAGTCTCTAGAATTATCATTGCAGGCTTTTACATATAAAAGCTTATCTTTTATAAAGGCTGAAACATAAAGTGGAGCAAAGAATCTTGCAGAAAGATATTGTAAAAGCTTCCATTTTCCATTGTATTCAAGCATAGACCAGGATGGGCCCGGCCAAATATCATTTAGCTGCCAGATTACAGCTCCCATACAGGAAGGAGCAAGACTTCTCCACCAGTCAACTGCTGTTTTTATTGCAAGAGCCTGCTGAACCTGACTCAAATAGACCATGTTTTCAAAGCCAAGAGGAAATTTAAAATATCTGCTGAAATTTTCTATTATGATTGAATTTCCGCTTGGGGACCGCTGGTGATATTCCATCAGTTTACTTGTAAAATTTAAATCCTTTTCATCAGCAAAGGAACGGATACATTCCATAGAAGGGAAGGACTCATAACCAAATTCTGAAACAAAGCGGGGGCGGATACTTAAATAAGCATCAAAGCTTTTTCTTTCATGCCATACACTCCAATAGTGCATATCTCCCATAGTATCAGCATGCCAGTTATCAGCAAAATCATCTGGACCAGCACAAGGAGAACTTTGCCAGTAAAGTCTATTATCATACTTTTTAACTGCCTTTCCGATTGTATCATGATAAAGTCTATCATAATCGACCATATATCGGTCATGATTTTGATGACATTCTTCAAACCAGTTCATGGCACCATAATTTTCATTATTTCCACACCATAAGCCTATGCAGGCGTGGCTTTGTAATCTTGGAATCTGATAATCCAATTCATTTTGAACTTCTGAAAGAAATTCTTCAGAAGCTGGATACATAGAACAGGCAAACATAAAATCCTGCCAGATAATTATTCCATAAAGGTCGCATAAATCATAAAAAATTTCTTTTTCATAAAAACCGCCGCCCCAAACACGAATAAAGTTGTGATGAGCCTTTACAGCTGATTCTATCAAATCCTTGTAACGCTGATCTGTAAGACGGGAAGGTAGATTTTCTGCAGGAATCCAGTTACTTCCCTTAGCAAAAATACGTTTTCCATTATTTTCAAAGTAAATAGATCTTCCGTCTTTTCCATTTATTTTATCTTTTTTTGAAACAGCCTTTAGGGTGTTAAAGGCTATTTTTCTTATTTCGCTTACATCATTTTCTTTTACTGTTAGTGTGTAAATTGTATTTTGACTTAAGCACGCTTCTTCCAGTTCTCCAGCACTTTTCCAAAGACTAGGCGATTTTACCTCCAGGTCTACAGAAATAAGGTTTTCTCCCTTGTTTAGATGATATTCCTTGGTCAAAGTGGCATTTTTTATATCTGGCCCTGCAATTTCAAAGTCAAAGTGTACAGATTTTTCGACAATTGAATAAAAGTTAACAAGTATTTTTGCTATCCAATTATCATTTTCATGTTCATAATTGACATTTACGTAATTAAAAAGGCCATCTTCAACGCACTCAAGCTTTATATCACCATAAATACCAGAGACCATAATACATGGCCCCCAATCCCAGCCACCATGACACTGACATTTTCTAGCCAAATTTCTATCAGGAGAAAAAATGTCATACTTCATGTAAGGAACAGGATAAGGAAGCTTTTTAGAGATTTCGACAGATTTCTTTTCAGCAGAATCAAATACTATGGTAATTTTATTATTTCCAGAAAGTAAATAATCACTTACATCAAATCTATAGCGGGCAAATTGATTTTGACCGGAAGCTACCTTCTTATCATTAATATAAACTGTAAAAAAAGTATCTGCTTCAGTTATTGTAAGGAAGCTTCTTCCATTAAAAGGCTGATATTCAAACTCTCTTTCAATTGTCCATTGACTTTGTCCAACCCAAAGCTGATCTTTTTCATTAAAACCCATGTATGGGTCTTTAATAATGCCTTCTTTTAAGAGGGCAGAATGAAAATCCCCAGGAATTGTAAGCTGGCATGCAATACCTTTACCTTCAGGACTCTTTCCCAAAAGCAGCCAATTACCGCGTAAATCAATTGTCTTCATTTGAAAATCCTTATTTTCCGCTTGAAATATCTGATAAATCTGATTTATCAAGAATCTTTAATGCACCAGAAGCATCTGTAACAGAAATTGTTGTGCTTCCAAGTGTAATAGGGGTAGCAGCTTTTACAGTAATCTGGGACATAACCTTAAAGCTTAAATCTTGACCGAATTTTCCGATATAATAGCTTCCATCCTGGTCAATAACACAATAATATTCACTAGCATCCTCTACAAGAACAGATTCTGCAGCTACAGTTTTGTCAGATTCAGAGGTAATTTCCATTGTTTCCGGAGAAATTAAAACAAGCTTAATAGCTCCATTTTTAGAATTTTCTCCTGCAATTGCAATGTAATTATCTCCAGCCTTATAAACAAAACGGCCTCTTAAGCTTGTGACAGGGGAGTTCTTTAAAACTTCACCTGTTTCAGAATTGTATCTTACAAGTCTGGAAAGCATTTCTTTTTCATCAAATAAAACTATACCATAGTCAGTAGGCATATCTGCCTGTTCTGCTTCAATTTTCTGAATTTCCTGCTGATCCTTTGCAATTTCTTTTCTTTCAGACTGGGCTTCAGACTGCTTTTTATCTGCCAGAGCCTGTTTTTCCTGAGCTTCATCTTTAGCCTGATCAGCTCTTTCCTGAGCTTCATCGGCCTTCTGCTGAGCTTCATCAGCTTCTGCCTGAGCTTCATCGGCCTTTTTTGCAGCGGCATCTGCTTCAGCCTGTGCTTTTTCTGCTTCAGACTGAGCATCCTTATCATCAGGATTTTCATCGGCCTTCTGCTGAGCTTCATCTGCTTTCTGCTGAGCCTGATCTGCATCCTTTTGAGCCTGATCAGCTTCTTTTTGAGCAGATTCTGCATTTTTCTTTTCAGCATCAGCAGTTTTTTGTTCAGCAACAGCTTCCTTCTGGGCATTTTTAGCATTTTCAGAAGCAGTATCAGATTCGCGCTCCTTTATATCAACCATATTTTTACGGCTTTCAACATTTCTATCATCATCTTCCTTCATAGAATTAACTACTTTAGAATCGCTGATTACAGAAGTATCTACTGAAGAAAGGCCACCATTTGCGGCATCATAAACCGGAATAATAATTTCTGAATGTCCTGGCCAATCCTTATAATTTACAGAAAGACCAAAATTAGCTTCTGTTACATTATCAAGTACAATCTTTTTATATTTTTTACCTGCATTACTAAGCTTTCCGCGGTAAACTGCGTTATAAACAGTAATAAAAACTGCAAGAGTATCGGCATCTTCTTCAGAATAGCCGTAAGCAGAAGAAAGATAACCTGAAATTATTCTTCTTAAGTTATTGATATGATCTACACCTGCATCAGCTCCAAGAATAATAATATCAGCATCTAGTTTACCGCTTTCTGAAGGATCAATAGCATGAATTACAGAATATTTATTTGCATTTCCTGTTTTAGCCTGCTTTTCTCTGTCGGCCGAAATAACCTTTCCCATACTGCTACCAATTCCTTTGATAGAAGCAGCAGAATCAATTTTTTTATGAGGCCCTGTATAACTGATAAATTCAATAGTTGTATTTTCTGAAATAGATTGAAGTTCAGAACGATCTACTTCGAGACAAAAAGCAAGACTTGAAAATAAAAGAGAAGTTATAACAATTGCAAAAATTCTTTTCATTATATTTATTCCTTATTCTATATATTTTAACATAAGTGATATATTTTTACCACAATTTACTTAGAGCACTTCTTACATATTCACGGGAACGGGCATCATAATTAGCTGACATAAAGCTTTTTAGTATTTCACGTCCCTTTGAAAAATAGGCAGGCTTTCCCATATAAATGCAGACTGAAACAACTGCATCACAAATGCTTTGAATTGTAGTAATATTTTTTTTATCGATTTTTGAGGCTGCAAATTCAAGTGCCGAAAGTATTTTACCTTCGGGATCATAACCACACTGGGACAGGCCCTTTAATACTGCATTTAAAATTGTAATATTAGAGCTTTTTCTGATTATTTCAGCACACAATTCAGCACTGTCACTTGTAGCAAAATAGGGAAGCTGGGCCAGGATTTTTTCAAGCCCCGGACCGTCTTCTTCAAAAACAGTCTGCTCTGACCGCATATTAAATTGAGATTTTGTCAGCTTTGAAGTATAGGCAAAACCTGTAGAAAGTGCATTTGACAACCAGTCTATTTCTTTATAAGAATAGTCTCCCTTTTGTAATTGACTGATTATTGCAGGATTAGTGAATTTACTATCAAAGCCGCCATAAAAGTATTCAAACTGAGCGGTGTTTACCTCAATAAAATCGGGGTATTTACATTGAGCTTTCTTTTTACCAGCAGAATCAGAAGCAGAGGAAGACTTTTGATAAAGTCTAAAGCTATCTAAGGTCCAGTTTTTTCTGCTTAAAATAAGATAATTATCATCGGTAAAGGTCAAATAATTCCAGGCAGATTTTAGATTTTGTCCTTCAAATCTTCCACACCAGAGCATAGTTCCATCTGTTTTATATAAAAAGGCTCTTTCATAATCACAAATAAATAAGCCGGTTGAATTAAAGATAGCTTTAGCAAGTTTATTTCCTTTTAAGTTTTCAATTTTAAATGTTTTTTTTGAATTACCAGTCTTTGCATCAAGGACATGGACAGTTACATTATTTTCTGCCGGTTGTAAAGCACAGACCTTCTGATGATCTTCGCTTGAAACAAAAGACAGTCCTTGAACCTTTACATTAAAAACCCATTTATTTTTTGCGAGTCCATCTTCAAGAGAAAAAAGCCCCGCAGTCCCATCTTTAAAACTTAATAAAACGCCGTCCTGGCACCAGCAGCTTTGAATGACCTGGCCGGAAAAGGTTATTTCTTCCATTATTTCTCCAAATGGGGAAACTCTTATTCCACAGGTAAGTCCGTCTTTTTCTTCTGTAAAGAAAATAATTGAACCATCAGGTAATTCCTGAGGGCTTAAATCCTTTAATGACTGGGAAGTAATTTTCCAGCGGCAAATACCATTCATTCCATAACAGTAGATTGAAGAATCATCTTTTATTATAAAACGACCATCCCGACCAGTAAAAACAGAAGTTGCTGATTTTTTAACTTTAATTGGGATCTTTCTTTCCCAAACTAAACTTCCGCTAGGATTTATCAGCTTCATCAGGCTTTTATCATTATCAAAGAAAAGAATAAAATCACAGGATAGGGAAGCGATATGAATATTTTTTGTTCGGGCAAAGCTTTTTTCCCATAAAATACTGCCTTTATCAGAAATTGCAACTAAGTTCTTATCATCGGTTTCAAGACAGAAACCATAAGAAGTGTAAACAGGCTCCGTTATGACAGTTCCGGGTAAAACCCTTGTCCAGCTTGCATTTTGATTATCCAAAAGTTCCTGACAATATAGGTTAGTACCAATAATCAGAATAAAGAGAAAGCTTATGATTTTTTTTACTATTTTTATATTACACATTATTATCTGGTAAAAATACAGAGACTTTCTATATGGCTGGTATTAGGATAAAAATCCAAAAGATAGACTTTTTGCATATTATAGCCTGCCTTTATTAATTTCGCTGCATCTCTGGCATGAGTTGTTGGATCACAGGAAACAGAAAGAATCAAAGGAATCTTAGAATTACAAAGATAATCAGAAACCTCCTTTTCCATTCCGGAACGAGGAGGGTCTATAAGGCAGGCGTCAAAAGAAGGACAGGAAGCCGCACAGTTTTTCACCCAGGCAGCTCCACTCATACCATAGCTGACATGCCCTTTACCCGCAAGATTTTTCTCTGCATAGACTAAAGCATCCCTGTTATGTTCTACCATAACTACATTTTGATATTTATCGGCTAAAAATGCAGAAATTGAACCACAACCAGAATACATATCCAAAATATTATTACCACCCGGCAGTAGAGCCTTAATCACCTCCAGGACCTTTGAAAAAACAAAAAGGTTAGACTGAAAAAATCCTCTTACATCAAAATAAATAAGCTTATCATTCAGTTTTACACCCACACTATATTCAGGAGAATAGACAGTACCCGCAAAATAATGATTTTCCTTTGGCTTATGCTTTTTATTTTTTTTATCATACTTAACAGTTTCAGGAATCTTCTTAATCTCTTTTGAAATTACAACAGAAGAAGCATTTTCTCCCTGCATAAAAGAACTGCCAAATAAATGACAGCGGCCTTTTTCCCTTTGAGAAAAGTCCTTTTCGGCCAGATAATCATTTATATTCTTTTCAGCACAAAGACACTTTTCAATTGGGATAATCTGATTAGACTTTCTTTGAGAAAGCCCACCATCAGTTAATTGAAAACGAGCCCGGTATTCATAATCAGGTCCATATATAATTTCTACGCTCTCTTTAAATTTTATGCCATTTTGCGAAAATAAATCTTCAAGAATAGAAGCCCTTAATTGTCTTTGGTAAGCAGGTTCAATATGCATCATATTACAACCTCCACATTTACCATAATATGGACAAGGCGGAATAATACGATTTTTTGAGGCTTCAAGGATTTTTACAATGCCAGCTGTATCATAATCTTTTTTTGATTCTGTAATTTCAACATCAAGTTTTTCACCAGGAATTGCGTAAGGAATAAAAACTGACTTTCCATCAATTTTTCCTAAAGAATTTCCCCCAAAAGTAATTTTCTCTGCTATAATTTCCATATATTCAACTTTAACAAATGCAGAGTTTTTTAACAATCAGGCAGGAGATTTCTTATATGCAGACTAAAAGCTTTTTTTTCAAAATGAGTGACGGAATTGAAATTGCGGTAAACCGTTGGATGCCCGATTCAGAAGAAGATATAAAAGGACTGGTCCAGCTTCATCATGGCCTTGCTGAACATTCTATGCGCTATGACAGATTGGGTTCTATTCTTGCTGATAATGGCTGGATTTTAAATGCCTATGACATGAGAGGGCATGGAAAAACAGCAGAAAATGCAGAAAAAAAGGGAACTGGACGTTTTGGAAAGCTTGCCGAAAAAGATGGTTTCAATAGAGTAGTAGAAGACCTTCACGAAATGATAGAAGGCTTAAAAAATGAATATCAGGGAAAGAAAATAATTTTATTGGGCCATTCCTTTGGCTCTTTTGTTTCTCAGGGCTATATAGAAAAATATGGAAAAGATATAGATGCCTGTATCCTTTGCGGAACTGCAGGGCCAAATCCAGCTTTAATAGGACCTGGAAAATTTATGGCAAATCTAGTCCGCTCGATTAAGGGAGAAAATTCTATCGTACCTTTGCTTTCAAAACTTTCTTTTGGTCCATATAATAAGAGAGTAGAAAATCCTTCAAGTCCAAATTCCTGGCTTTCAAAAAATGAATTGAATGTTCAGCTTTATGATGAGGATAAATGGTGTGGTATTCCATTAACAACATCCTTTTTCTGTGACATGCTTTCCGGTCTTTCACAGATTCATAAAATGCAGAATATAAAGGCAATTCCAAATGAACTTCCAGTATTCTTTATTTTTGGTGGAGAAGATCCTGTTGGCTCTTATGGAGAAAGTATCCGAAAACTCCACAAGATTTACCAGGATAAGGGAATGAAAAAGGTTTATATAAAGGAATATGCCGGAGACAGACACGAAATTCTTAATGAAGATGATAAGGAAACTGTTGAAGCTGATATCCTTGGATGGATTTCAAACATATAAATCTAAACAAATGTAGAGTTGACTTCTAGTCAAGATTAGGAATATTATTTCATCGTGTTAATTAGATATGGTACTGACGGAAACGGTAAGCTTATAAAAAAAGCTGTTGTTTATACCAAATCTGAGCATTTAATATCATTAACGAATATAGATCCTGATGCGCTGCAAATTGTAAACCGACTAAGGGATGCCGGTTATACAGCTTATATCGTTGGCGGTGCTGTAAGAGATTTAATTGTAGGAAACAAACCTAAAGACTTTGATATTGTTACAGATGCCACTCCGTCCCGCATTAAAAGAATATTCAGGAATTCTCGTATAATAGGCAGACGTTTTCGTCTGGTCCATGTCGTTTTTGGCCCAAAGATTTTTGAAGTAAGCACTTTCCGTTCCATTTCAGAAGGTTCCGTTGGTAACGAATTTGGAAGTATTGAAGAGGATGTTCAACGTCGTGATTTTACAATGAATGCTCTTTACTATGACCCACAACAGGAGCAGGTAATTGATTATGTAGGCGGAATGAGGGATATAAGAAAGCACATTTTACGCCCCGTAATTGCAATCGATAAAATATTTGTTGATGATCCTGTTAGAATGCTTAGGGCCATAAAGTATTCTGCAACTACACATGCAAAAATGCCTCATTCCTTAAGACATAAAATTCGAACTTCTGCAGGCCTTTTGTCTCAAGTTTCACCTTCAAGACTTACAGAAGAGCTTCTTAAGATTGTAAACAGCCCCTTCGCTTATGAAATTGTTTCAGAAGCCCTTGATACTGATTTATATATTTACCTGCAGCCATCTGCAACGGGTCTTATTTATGACAATAAAGACTTTGAAAGAAAATATATGGAAAGTATGAAGGAATTGGGACAGCTTAATAAAGATGAACCTGATTGCAGACTTGGAAAAAAACTTGTTTATCTTATTAGAGATTTTACATATACACTTACAGACTGGAAAAAAGAAGTGCAGGGGAAGATATCTTTTACAGAGCTTTATGGAAAAACCTGGGCTGAATGCAGGAACTTTGTACTTCCTATGAACCCTGTACGCAAGGAATTAGAGTTTGCCGTAAAATCTATTTTGATTTCTCTGGGTGTAAAGTCTCATTCAAAAATGAAGACTAAAACAAAGAACAATAAAAAAACTAATTCTTAGTAATCTTATCAATTATAATACTTACTTCTTCTATAAGAATACCTGTAAAGGATTCAATCTTATCAATTATATATTGCTGAAGTCTATGTACTTTACCTGTTAACTGTGTTCCAAAAGGCACATCAATTGTTACTAAAAGTCTATAACCTCTGGCATCTGTTTTTATAGAAATCTTTTTTATTCTTACATCCGGATCACATTCAGAAACACAATGCATTACCATTTGGGTAAGGGCAGCCTCCGAAATTTCAACACGACCTTTTTTTGAAAACTCCGGCTGCACAATAGACTTTTCTATCATCTTTCCGGAAGCGCCATTTTTTCCCTTAAACAATTTTCTTTTACTGAAAAAATCTCTCATTGAAGCAGAAAATATCTGAGGATAGTTCTTTTTTACTTCAATTGAAGGAACCGGAATAACATGTTTTCCTTCAACATGTCGTGACTTCACAGCCTTTTCGATTTCTTCTTTTGTGGCAATTTCTTCAATATGAATTATTTTCTGAGGCTGAGGTAACTGCAAACGCATGGCTATTTTTGAAACCATTTTTTCAGAAGTTCCGAGTAAAAGAATCTTTCTTATATGAGTTTTACGCAATACACGAGCAACCGAATCTCTATGATCTTTGTCATCAAAAAGGGCAACTCTTACTGCTCCCATATAAGTTTTTTCACGCTTTGCAGAACGCCCCGCAACTATTTTATCATCCTGAATAAGCAAACCATCATCAATAATGGCATGAATACCGTATTCTTCAGCCAAAAGCTTAGAGCGAAAAGACTTTCCGGTTCCACTTTCACCAACAAGGGCATAAACCTGTACCGGCTTAAATAATGATTTTACGGATTCAACAATACCAGTGCTCATCTTCTTAATTATATCCCGAATTATTTAATATCACAATATTTTATTATATCAAAAAACTCCTGGTAAGGATTTATACAAAGCTCTTCAGGCATGCCCGCTTCATTATTTATTAATTCTTCACCAAGCTTTATTTTTACCGCTGCAAGATAAAAGTCTCTGTAAAGCCCACTTAAAGGCTGTCCACCATAAGCAGAGTCTCCAAGTAAGGGATAACCATTCAAAGAAGACTGAGCCCTTATCTGATGCTTCCTACCAGTAAAAATAGTAATTTGAGCAAGAGTTACAGCTTTTCCTTTATAATTTCCGTAGGCCAGGGGCAGACAATGACTTTTAGCTTCCTTCCACTCATCAGTTTCTTTTTTATGACTGCAGGAAACTTTATGGAAGCCTGAACCACTTTCTTCTCTGGCATATATATAATCCTTCCAGGAAAGTTCAGATTCTACATGCCCCTGTAAAATTGCTGCATAAACCTTTATTAAAGAGTGGTCATTTATATGTTGGGAAAACCATTGGGCTCCTAAGAGGCTTTTTGAAAAGACTATAAGCCCTGAGGTTTTCCGGTCAAGGCGGTGCAGGGGACCCGGCTTAAAGGAAAGTGAAGCTTGAGAAAAAGAAGATAGATAGGCTCTAACACTTTTATCTAAAGAATTATCACTTCCGTGTACGGAAATATCATAAGGCTTATTTAAGACAAGAAGATTTTCATTTTCAAATACAATATTTTGCAGCTTGATTTGTTCTTGTGATTTTTTTTCTGTATTTACCATTATAAAAGAGGCTAATTGGATAAGGTCTCCCTTTTGGACTCTATAGTCTTCTTTGGCTTTTTTTCCATTTACACGTACCAGGCCCTTACGCATAAATTTATAGAGTTCAGAAAGACTGTAATCACTGGCAAGGGCTCTCAGAACCTTATCCAGGCGGCGGTCAGAATCATTTTGACCGGCAGTAAAATCAATAAAATCCATTTACTATAATATATTTAAAATAAAATAATCCTACTAGTAAATTTTGCCATTTGATGCTAAAATTATTGAAATTTTATGAATACAATATTACCTACTTTTAAGGAACAGTTATATTTATTTTTTAGAAATCAAATACTCCTTTCTTGTATTTTTAGTTGGCTGGGAGCTCAATTTCTAAAAACTGCTATAAATCTTATATACGGAAGGATTCATTCACTAGGCGAGCTTTTTGAAATGATGATTTGGCGTACCGGAGGTATGCCTTCAAGTCATTCAGCCTTAGTTACATCGCTTTGTACAACTATAGGCTTTAAGGATGGTATTCATTCTGATCTTTTTATGCTTTCCCTCTGTTTTTTTCTAGTTGTAATAAGGGATGCTTTTGGTGTAAGACGTTCCAGCGGTTTACAGGCAAAAAAGTTAAATCAAATCGGAAAAGAATTAGCTGATAAAAATATACTTGATAAATACGATTCTATAAAAGAAGTAAACGGCCATACCCCAATGGAAGTTCTCTGTGGATGTATCCTTGGCTTCTTTATTGGGATGGCATTTTCACTTCTATAATTATGAAAAGTTACTTCAAGATTGCTTCACCTTTCATTATTATCCTCAGTATTCTGGCAATTTTTACATTTAGGACTCTGCCAGCAAGTAAGTTATGGAATAACTATGCAGTAGTTTATGTTCCCATTGAAAGTGATGATAGAGCTGTAATTCAAGCTATTGAAAACGCAAATATTACTGATGCAGTCCTTTGTTCCGGACAGTTTCTTCCTCTTGATATAGACAGAAATTCTCTTGAATATTCTATTTATAACTTTAATAAAACAAGCTCAGATTTTGATTATAGAAACCAGCGTTTAGCCTATTTCTTTGATAAATCAAATCAATACAGATTGTATTATATTCCATCTTCTCAAAAAGCTAAGATTAGTGATTTATTGGGCTTACTTTCTGTACAGGGAATTAAAGCTGGCGCAGATACTTCTGCTTCTTATCCTTGGATTTTGCCCCTTATTTCTGCAATTCTTGTAATTGCCTTATTTATGTTTTCTAAAAATCCGCTTCTCTTTCTTGCTTCAGCTTTTATACCGGTATTAAATCTTTTCTGTAATCCTTTTTATCAGATGGCAGAAGCTACCTGTTTACTTTTACTCTGTCTCTTCTTTATATCAAATGTTTGGCAAAGAAGGGGAGCTGTAGCTTACCTTTTAGGAAATCATTCTATTCCTCTTATGCTGCTGGTAAGTCTTCTTGCAGCCTTTACCTGTACAATAAAAACCGGTCTTTTATTTATTTTCGCTTTAGCAGGAACTTCTGCTATATTAATTACTATCAAAGCTATTGAAGACTACATAAATTCAAAAAGAAGCTTTGTTCCTGTATATATAAGACCTGCAAAAAAAGTTTCAATTTTCGCTTCAAAGGTTAATATAATAATGCCACTTTTTACCACGGCAGCCTTAATTATTTTTGCAGTTATATTCCTTTCATCTATAACAGGTTCTAACACTAAATCTTCAACAAAGTTAATGTTGCCGGCTAATACAAAGGGTGCTGCAGAATTACCTCAACTAGAAGATTATTACAAATTTGCCTGGAATGTAAAATCTTATCCTTATAGAAATCTTAATCAGGAATATGACAATAATTTATATTTTGAATATCCAAAATATAAAGAGGACAAGGGACTTATAAGAGAACAGTCTCTGGTAATGGCTTATAATGATTCCTTCAAGGAGTCTGTTTACGAAAATATAGACTCTTTGAATTTTAATTCAATTGAAAAGGTTATAAAATCAGAGGGCAAAGACTTTAGAGGCGGCTATTCCGCAACAAATTCCTATAATGTCGATTTGTTTGGCGTAATTATGAGCTTAATCTGCGTATTTATATTACTTTTTATTTATATTTCCACTATTATTAGAAAGGGAATGAAAAAATGAATACAAATAATCCTATAGTTTCTTCAGTTATAAAAAACTATTCATATACACAGAACTCATTTCTTTCAAAATATGTAACTATTCCTTTAATTCAGGAATATGGAAGTTCTTATAGAGTTCTTGTAAAACCTGGTGACTCTGTTCAGGAAGGAGAAAAAATTGCAGTTTCAGAGGGAACTGCGGTTTACCCAACCTATATTCACTCTTCAATTCCGGGAACCGTAACAGACATTATTTCCTGTACTTTACCAAATGGAAAGCAGGAATTTGCTATAAAGATAAAATTTGGCGGAAGCTTTAAGTATCTTGGAAAAAACAAAAAGGAAGATAATACAGATTCTCTTTCGCCTTCTGTTATTACAGAATCACTTTTAGATAAGGGTGTAATTAATACCTTTTATATAAGCAGACCAAAAAGCCTGGGGTATCAGATTAGAGCAATGAAAAAGTGTGGCTGTATTGCAGTCCGCATGTTCGATGAAGACCCTCATAGAATTACAGATTCTCTGGTAGCTAAATTTTATCTTGAACAAATTGTAAAAGCTTCTAAGGTAGTAGCAAAAGC
Source organism: Treponema sp. (assembly GCA_024683675.1). GTDB lineage: Bacteria > Spirochaetota > Spirochaetia > Treponematales > Treponemataceae > Treponema_D. The sequence goes on along the minus strand of JAIKYB010000194.1, from coordinate 13,184 downwards.
ACTGAATGCAGGTGGCATTGTTTTAGCAATTGATCAAAAAATGCAGAATAAAAACCAGCTTAAGGAATATGAAACTGATAATTTGAAATTCCTTGAGATGAATATTAAACGTTACCCTTGTGGAACTCCAAGAGAAATGGTATCTGCCTTTAGCAGAAGTAATCTAAACAAAAACTGTAAATTTTCGCTTTCTAAGCAGGACTTATTTATAGATGCTTCATCAATGCTGGAAGTTTACAATGCAATTTTATTAGAAACTCCTGCAATTTCAAGAAACATTCACTTTTCGGGTAACTGTCTTTATTCTTCCTGTATGCTTAATGTAAAAGTTGGGACTCCAGTAAAGGATATAGTTTCCCAGTTGGGAGGCTTTGTTAAAACTCCAGCCTTAATAATTATAAATGGAGAACTTGGTGGAGCTTCTGCCCAAAGTTTAGATTTACCAATTACAAAGGATATCAAATCAATTAAGTTTGTTTCTTCAAGACGCATTACAGATGAACAGATTTATTCCTGTGTAAATTGCGGTAACTGTCGAAATATTTGTCCTGTAAAAATCTCGCCGGATTTGCTTTATAATACGGTACAAAATGTTATGCCTCTAAGCGAAATGTTAAGAGATTCTGCAGTGCTTTGTAATTCCTGCGGTCTGTGCTCTACAGTCTGTCAGGCAAGACTTCCTTTAGCACAAACAATTTCGGTACTTAAAGAAAATATAATTCAAAATAAAAAGGAGGAGGAAAAATAATGAATCTTAAGAAAGCTGCTGATTATAAAATTAAATCAAAACAATTAGCAATTAGTCCATTTATTTACAGTACCCCCTCAATTTCAGCAGCTTCAATTAAGCTGCTTGTACTCTTATCTCTACAGGCTCTTATGCTTATTTTTGCAGGCTCATATAAATCCTTTATAGTAGTTGTAAGTGCTGTAATGGGAGCCTGTGCGGCAGCTGCCTTAAGCTACCTCTTTTACAAAAAAGAACACTATCAGATAATGAATCTTGCTATACAGGGACTTATGATTGGTCTTTTAATTCCAGCAGACTATCCTCCAGTTCCGGTATTTTTTATTACATTATTTACTTTATTCTTTTCAAGATTCCTTATTTTCAAAAGTGTAAATTCCTGGTTAAATATGACAGCCTTTGTAGTGCTGGTTTGCTGGATAATTGGCCGCAACTATTTTCCTTCCTTCCTGCTTACCTCAGATTTAATTCCGCTTAGAAACAGCTCTGTTTATTTAATACAAAACGGCTCTTTCCCAATTTACAGCTTTGACTCTACAATTACATCCTTCTTAAATTCAACAGTTTTTGCCTTATTTAAGGTATCTATTCCAGAAGGCTTTGTAAGTCTTCTTTGGGATTCGGGAAATGCTATACCAGCATTTAGATTTACTATTCTTACAATTATTTCCTCAATACTAATTTTTTCTGATAACACAGCCTCAGGCCTTATTCCGGTAATCTTTTTATTGGTTTACGCTCTGCTGGTAAGATTCTTTTCTCCAATGATTTTTGGAGGAATGTTTAATCAGGGAGATATTATTCTGGCACTTTCTTCCAGTGGAATACTTTTCTGTACAGTATTCCTTATCCAATGGTATGGAACTATTCCGGTTACCAGAGTGGGAAGGGTAGTTTTAGCCTTCTGTCTTGGTATAACAGCCTTTTTGATTGTAGGCTGCGGAACCTCACCAATTGGTATGATGTACACAATTCTTATAAATAATATTATTACATTATTTATCCGCTCATTCGAAGAAAAGAAAAATCAGAAAAATATTTCAAAGGTAGTCGCAAAGCATCCTTTTAAGAGTGAAACAGGAGTTCAGGCATGAAGCAGACTATTTCCTATAAAAAGTTCTTTATAAATTATGGAATCTTTGTTGGTATCCTGGCAGTTCTACTGGGCATTCTAATTTACACAAGTAAAATTACCCAAAAAAGCTGGTCAAAGAACCTTAAGAAAAATATTGAAACAGTTCTTGAAGAAGCAGAACCTAGTTCCTGGGTAATAACAAACAATATTAAAATTAAAAATGCCTTTACACTTAACGCAGCCTGTTATGATGCAAGAAATAAGAAAAATGGAAAGGTATACAAGGCAATCATTATAAATACACAGACTCTTTATGGTCCAATTCCTGCTGTATTTACCGTGGATAATAATGGAGAGGTTAAATTTATTGGCTATTCGTCTGTACACGGAAGAGTAAAAACTCAGCTCCTAAATGATTCCTCTAATAAACGTATAAAATACTGGATAAAAAAGATTCCTTATATCATTGAGCAATAGGAGAATAGAAATGGAAATAAATGAAAAAAACACCTTCTACAAATATCTTCCTCTAAATCTAGCACTCCTGATTCCTTTTCCAGGTCGCTTTGTTTACGGCTTAATCATAATGCTTGAAATGCTTTTGATTACCTTAACAGGAACTTTAGTAAACGCCCTTGTAAATAAATTAAAATTAAAGGAATTAAAAACTGTAATCATTTTATTAACTATGATTGCAACAACAATTCTTTTCAGACAGATACTTGTTGTAACTTATACAGAAATTGCCCTGACATTAGGATATTTAATATACCTTCCACCAGTTTCTTTATTTTTGATTCAGGTAATTTATTCAGACTTAGAAAATCCTTTAGCAAAAAGATTAAAGACAAATATTATTCAAACCCTGCTTTTTTCTTTGAATGCTCTTTTTCTATTTTTGTTCAGAGATCTTGCAGGCTTTGGAACCTTTACCTTCTTTTCAAAAAACCACATGATTTATGAAAAAGTACTATTTGATTCTGACACAGTAGGTATTTTTTCTTTCTTTGCAACTTTACCGGGAGTAATGATAATAACAGCGTGCTTACTTTTCCTTAACATTTTTACACATGAAAAAATTAAAATCTTAAAAAGAGTGGAGAAACAGAATGATATATATTGATACATTTTTATATTACACATTATTCTCCTCTATAGTTTTATTTTATGGACTAGGATTAAATCAGTTTTCAATTATTGGTGATAAGAGTCCAATGCAGATAATATTTTTCTTTAAATCTCTGCTCACAATAATTTCCACAACAATACTTACATATCTGACAGTTTCCTTTATTTTAGTTCCTCTGGAGCTGGTAGAAATATTTCCAATTATCTGTCTCTTGATTTTTATTGCCTTTAACTCCTTTGCAGAAGGTCTTATTAGGCTTACGACTGGAACCGAAACAACAGAATTTGTTTTATCCTTCCTTATTGTTCTACTTGCTATTTACCAGAGTTCAACAATTTTGGACACACTGACAATTTGCTTCAGCAGCATCTGCGGCTTTATTATTTTAATTCCATTTATTCATGCCTTCAGAGGCAGATTAAAGAATTATGATGAAGCTTATTTGAAAAGATATATGTGTCTTTTCTTCTTCTATATCGCAATACTCCTTCTTATTATCTCTGTATTCGATATAAGCTGGTTGAACGGAGGCATAATTAAATGATTCTTGCAATAATTCTTTTAATTCTTATAGTTCTTATTCTTGCCATTATTATTTTATTTTCTTTTTATATTTTTCTGCCATCTTTAAATGCAGATAATCTAGAAAATGATCCTATTATTTCTGATATAGAAAAGGATTTTTCTGTAAAAGAAGAAACAGAAAGAGAACTGACTAATAAAAAAGCAATTGTTCTTTGTTCCTGTGGAAAAACCTTTACCCATGACAAAAGCATTTATAATGAAGCTTACACCTGTTTTATGGTAAAAAACATGAGTGGTTCTGGAACAGACTGTAAATATGCCTGTATTGGTCTTGGAGACTGCGTAAAGGCTTGTAGTCAAAATGCCATAATCATAAAAAACGATACTGCAGTAATAACAAATAACTGCTGCGGTTGTGGAAAATGTGCAGAGGTATGTCCACAAAAGCTTATTAAACTTGTAGCTAAGGATACAAAAACTTATGTGCTCTGTAAGAATACAGATATAAATTCATTCACTACCTGTTCCAACAAACAGAAGGAAGAAAAAGTTGAATGGATTGAGAAAAAAGACTTTAAAATCTGGTCATATTGTTATAAAATATTTAATACAGTAAATAAGTTATTTAAATAATCTTTTGGGGAAAAGAGTTAAAGGGAGATTTCAGGCAAAGCGGGTGGGGAATGCTGTTTTTTGACTGATGGGCTCAATTTACATTTGTTTTCATCTGAATGCAATTTCTTTATCAGCAATGGACAATGACAATCCGGAAAAACGCTTCCAGACTATCTACAAGCCACTTGCAAAATTTTTATATACACATCAGTCTTTTCCTTTTTCTATTTCTCTTAATGGTACAGTTCTTCAGTTTTTAAAAAAACGAAAAAATGAATTAATCACAATATTTAAAGAGCTTGTTGAAAGAAAACAACTGGAAATTTTGGGTGGAGCCTATTATGACGCTATTCTTCCCTTACTTTTTCCTGTAGACAGAAACGGACAAATTGACCTTCTTACATCAGAAATTAGACAGACAATTGGAAAACGACCAAGAGGAATGACTATCCTGGCAGATGCCTGGGAAGCTTCTCTTGTAAATAATATTAATACCTGCGGAATTGAATATATACTCTTAAATAATCAGATTGTACAGGAATATAAGGATTCATATCTTCCTTTAATCATGTCAGATTTAGGGAAATCCGTTGAAATCTTCCCGTATTATGAAGAATTTATACCAACTACAGATATTGACCCCCAGGATTTTATAAATGTAATTACCAAGGCTGTAAGCAGAGCTCAGAGAAAATCAACCTTTATTCAGATGGAACCAAACAGAGTTCTTGTAATTTCACTAAATTATGAACAGCTTTTACCACTTATGGAAGATAAATGGTTTGAAAAACTTTATGATTATATTTCAACTCTTACAGACAGTAAAATTTTACTTAGTACACCTAGCGCCTATAGAAAAGATGAGGTAGTAAAGCTGCCGGCTTACATTTCCTGCGGAATTAACGAAAATCTTCTTTATGATGAACAGTTAAATAAAAACAAAAGCTCAAATAAAAATAAGGGTTCAAGTTCTTTTTATAACATTCTTGAAGAATACAGCTGTGGTGCTTCTCTTTACAGAAAGATGCTTTATACAAGTAATCTGGTAAATCAGTATAAGGGTGATAAAATCAGAAAGAAAAGTGCCCGCGATAAGCTTTGGCTTGCACAAAAAGGGCAGGCCATAATCTGGAATTCAAGTGATATTCAGTCAAACCTTATAAACAGACAAACAAGCTATAAGTATATTATTGATATCGAAAAAATACTGACCGAAGAGGATACTTTCCGGGAAACTATAACTAATTTTGATTACGATTGCGACGGACTAAAGGAATATGTATGCCGCATGAAAAACTTCTTCTCTTATATTTCGCTTATTAGCGGAGCTATGATGGAGCTGGAAGTTCGCAAGGGCGGGGGAAACTACGTTGATAATCTTTCCCGTATAGAAGAATGGGATGGAGAAAACGATAAATACAGACGAGGTATTTTTGTTGATCATGTCTTCAGCGAGGAGCAGTTTGATAAATATATAAATGGGCTTCCTGCCGGCGATGGAATATTTTCAAGAATACAGTATACAGAATCTAAATATTCACAATCACACAAAGAGATTCAATTAACAGCTTCTGCAATTGCAATGGAAAGCAAGCAGGCTATATTTTTAAAGAAGAAGTATATTATTTCATCAGATGGACTTTATGTTCAGTATATTCTAAGAAATGATAGTGACAAACCTTTAAAAATGAAATTTGCTGTTGAATCTAATCTTACAAATGTTCATTCCACATTAGAGGCAGAAAGCAATTTCAGTCTGGAACTTGTAGATGCTGGGGAAAAGCTTACCTTAGACAATGACTTTTCTTTGAATAAGGCTTATTCAAATGGAATGCTTAATAATGTTACTACAGTAAGGGCTTCAGATTTAGAAAATGGAGTTTCCTTTGTTTTTGAACCTAATGAAAAATGCGGTTACTATTATCAGAATCTTGATTTTAAGAGACCTGACAAAAAGGGTAACATTATTACAGCTCAATCTGCTTTAGTTTCAACTCTTTTCTGGAATATAGAACTTGAACCAGGAATGGAAACTGAGAAAAATATTAACTTTGCTATTGTATCTGTAAAGAAACAGAAGAAAGCCTAAGCTCTGGATAATTCCTTTATAAGTGCCTTTAATTCGTCAAGTTTATCATGACTTATGCGAGGGTTTAACAAAGTAAACTTTAAGAAAACTCTTCCATCACTTACAGTTTGCCCGATTATAATTCCATGCTCGTGAATTAATAATCTGCGAACCCTTTTATTGATTTCGTCCGCACTTAATGAATCATTTGTATTTTTATAACGGAACACAACTGAGCTTATTTCAGGTTCTGTAAGTACTTCAAAATCATTATCAGCCTTTAAGATTGAATAAAAATATGACGCATTGTTCATAGAAGTTTCAATAATTTCGCTCCAGCCATCCTGACCTCTTACCTGAAAGCTGGTCCAAACCTTTAAGGCATCAAATCGGCGGGTAGTTTGAAGGGATTTATCGACGAGATTTGTATAACCGTCTTCTTCATCTTCTTCACGATTAAGGTAATCGGCATGAATTGTAAGTGCCTGGAAATCAGAGCAGTCTTTTATTAAAACAGCACTACAGGAAATGGTCATCAGGAACATTTTATGAAAATCAACAGTTATAGAATCACATAAAGAAAGAGCTGCTACTCTGTCTTTATATTTCTTTGACATAATTACACCGGAGCCGTAAGCCGCATCAGCATGAAGCCACATATTATTTTCTTTGGCTAAAAGTGAAAGCTCTTCTAAAGGATCTATACTTCCAAAATCTGTGGTTCCAACAGTTGCAACAATAAGGAAAGGTATATTTCCTGCCTTTTTATCGGCTTCTATTAAGGCTTTCAGGGCCTGAAGGTTCATCTTTTTTCGACTATCTACAGGAACTTTTACCACAGCCTGGTAGCCTAAACCAAGAATATGGGCAGATTTTTCCATAGAAAAGTGGGAAATTTCGCTGGTATACATTCTAAGCTTAGAACATTTCTCATTTAGTCCATTTTTCTTGACATCATATTTTAGAATTTCATTACAAAACCAGTCACGGGCAAGAATTATTGCAGTCTGATTAGACTGACTTCCTCCACTTGTAAAAACTCCATCAGCATTTTCATCATAACCATATAATTTACAAAGATGCTTTACAGTTTCTACTTCAATTTCGGTAGCAACAGGAGACTGATCCCAGCTGTCCATAGATTGATTAAAAGTAGAAATTATTAATTCAGAAGCAATACTTTCTACAAGAGAAGGTCCATGCAGGTGAGCCATATAATCACTAGAAGGAGTTCTTAAGAGGTTAGGCAAAACTCTTTCCTGAAGATCAGCAAATACTTTTGGCCATCCCAAACCTTTTTCCGGTAAAATAGAAGCTTGACTTACAATTTTCTTGAGTTCATCCGGCTTAGGGCCTGAATAGGAACGGTCATCTATAAAAGCTTTTGAAATTGCCTGGGCAGTTTCATTAATCATTTTTATATAATTATCTTTTGCTTGAGCTTCGTTAGAAAGAAAAAAATCCTGCATTGGGGGAATCCTTTTTATGATTTAAATGATAGGAAAAATAAGCGGGCGATATAAGGAAAATCCAAAATCACCCGCTTTTCTTTATTTGTATTCTTTATCTACTTTTAATACAGCCTGCTCAAAAATTGAGTAAGCCTTAGCCAAATCCTGGTCTGTAATATTTAAAGCACACAAACAGCGCATAACAGAACCGTTTCGGCCACCTTTTTCTACAATAAGGCCATTTTCAAAGCAAAGCTTCTGAACCTTTGCGGCAATTTCGCCACAGGTTGGAAGAGAGCCAATACAATCTGGCTGACCTTTAGGGTCAACAAACTCTGTGCCGACCATAAGACCTTTACCGCGAATGTCACCTATAATAGAAACCTTTCCTTTTAATTCATTAAGCTTTGAACGAATTAAATCTCCCTTACGAACTACATCTGCAAGGAATTCAGGCTTTGAAACTCTATTTAAAACTATTGTTCCAGCCTTCATTGCAAGCTGATTTCCGCGGAAGGTACCGGCATGAGCTCCAGGAGTCCAGGTATCTAGTTTTTTATTATAAACTACAACTGCCATTGGCTGAGAACCACCAATAGCCTTTGAAAGCAAAAGTACATCAGGAACAATTTCAGCATATTCAAAAGCAAAAAGCTTTCCACTGCGTCCCATACCGCACTGAATTTCATCAACAATAAGAGGGATATCCAGTTCTTTTGTTACACGCCTTACAGTCTGTAAAAACTCTACAGGAGCCGGAATTACACCGCCTTCTCCCTGAATTGCTTCAAGAATTACACAGGCCGGTTTTGTAATTCCACTTTCAGGGTCCTTTAAGGTTCTTTCAAAGAAGTTACAGGCAGCCTTTACACCTGCATCTCCACCTAATCCGAATGGATCGCGATAAGAATAGGGATAAGGAAAACTATGTACATCTGGCATAAGTCCATTTACCTGGGTCTTTGCATGAAGGTTTCCCATGCAGGCAAGAGGGCCCTGTCCCATTCCGTGGTAACCGCCGGCAAAAGAAATTACACTTGAACGACCTGTTGCAGTCTTACAAAGCTTAATTGCAGCATCAGCCGCATCTGTACCACTAGGTGAGCAAAACTGTATTTTACAGTCCTTACCCATGCCGTATGGAAGTGCAGAAAGCAAAGTATGAGTAAAATCATCTTTTACGGGGGTTGTTAAATCAAGGGTGTGAAGAGGCAAATTGTTAGTAAGCATTTCTACCATTGCCTGATTCACTTCGTCATCATTGTGACCAAGAGCTAAAGTTCCTGCGCCACACAAAAAATCCAGATATTTGTTTCCTTCTACGTCCTCAACCCATGAGCCTTTGGCTTTAGCAAGCGCGAATGGAAATTTTCGCGGATAGCTGCGGGCATTAGATTCTGTGGAATCCTGTCTGGTAATGTAATACTGATTGGTGCCTTTTTCCGACATCGACGTTCTCCAAAACCTAAACTGAACCGCACAAAAGTGCTTTTTTTGATTGTAATGAAAATCCCTTTTATGCACAAGGCATTTTCATCCGATAAATTATTTATGAAGAAAAAATTATTTTTATTAATAGGAAGTATTTTTACTTTATCAGTGCTCAGCGCACAGGGAACAATCAATCATCCTCTGGCAAATCAGAATAATGCTGAAAGCAGTGGCAAAATCATTAAATACAAGGGACACAGAAATTATTCATTTACAGAAAGAAGTGATTTACGCCTTTACCTTAACGGACGCTATATTGGACTTCAGAGTAAACAGGTAGATGCTTTTATTATTCCTTATCAGGGAGATAAAGGACTGATTTATGAAGGAAACTTTTATATAAATCAGGATACTACAAGAAACAAAATGCAGGTAGAAAATGGACTGCACAATTCAATTCCATCTGAATTTATTATCAGTGATGATGGAAACCTTACAATGCTTAATGATAATGGCTATCCAAGCTTTAGAAGCTTTCCTGCTTATTCTGCCCACAATATAAAAATAGGTGATAGATGGGAGGCTAAAGCAACAAGAGCTGTAGATCCGCTTTCCAAAGGTATCGTTACAAAAATGCCAATTTACGTTCAGTATACCTATACCGGGGATGACTACTTAAACGGTGAAGCTGTTTATTTAATCACTGCACAGTGGGCAACCCGCTATGGTATGAACAGCACGAGTCACTTTATTGATTTTGGCGGTGATAAGGAGCTGGAAAAAGCCCAGGGAAGTCATAAAGCTACTATTATTGTCAGCAAAGCAAGCGGAGCAGCACTGGTTATTCGTGACATGGTTGATGAAACCTTTTATTACAGTGACGGAAATTCTTATCAGTTTAAAGGAACAATTTCTTTGTTTACAGAATATCCTCCTGCAGTAGACAGAAGTAAGCTGATTGATGCAATCAAACGTATTATAGAACTTGATGACGACGAAGCAGAAGAATTAAAGAAGGTTAAAGAGCCGGAAGAAGATAGGGCTAAACTTGCAGCCTATGAAAGTTCAGAAGACTTAAAATCAGAATCACTTCAGAAAGAAGAATTGGCCTCTATTACTGAACCAAATATAAAGGAAGAAAATGATGATGATTGGGAAAAGATTTCTGATGATTATCTTGATCTTGCAAGAAGCCCTAAAAAAGAAAAAAGTGTAAAAGAAAAAGTAAACGAAAAAATCACCGAGAAAATCAATGAAGATAATAAGGCTTCAAATAAATCAGCTAAGGCCTCAGCTAAAAAATCTGGAAAAAATGCAGATAAAAATACAGGCAAGAATGAAAATAAGATTACAGTTGATAATACAGAAGCAGGAATACGCCTTACCATGCAGAACCTTCAGTTTAAAGCAGACAGTTCAGAGCTGCTTGCAGGAGAAGAAATCCGCTTAAGTCAGATAGCAGAAATCCTTAAGGTTGCAGAAGGTGCTAACTTCCTCATAGAAGGTCATACAGCTTCAACAGGTTATGAAGAAGGCGAAATGAAGCTTTCTCTGGAAAGAGCTGAAAGTATTGCAAAAGCCCTTAGTCAGAAAGGAATTGATTCTTCCCGCTTTATCTGTAAGGGAAGTGGTGGCAAAAAGCCTGTAGCAGACAACAAGAGCCCAGAAGGTAAAGCACGCAACAGACGCGTAGAAATAACTATATTGGAATAAATTCTGAATGGTGTTACAATGCCATTCATGAACGAAGCAATTACAAAACGCAACAATCTTTTAGGAAATAAGGTTGTTGAAGCCCTTAACAAAAGGCATTTTGAAGCTTACTACGTAGAAAACAAAGAGCAAGCACTGGCAAAAGCACTGGAACTCATTCCGGCCGACCATTCCGTTGGCTGGGGTGGCTCTGTTTCAGTAGACGAAATTGGATTAAAAGAAGCCCTTAAAGAAAAAGGAAATCTTCTCATAGACAGGTCTAAGGCAAAAGACCGTGAAGAAGCCCTTGATATAATGAGACAGGCTCTCTTATGCGGAACTTTTTTAATGAGTTCAAATGCCATTACAGAGCAGGGAGAACTATTTAACATTGACGGCAATGCAAACCGCGTTGCAGCCCTCTGTTTTGGTCCTAAAAATGTTCTGATTATTGCGGGTATTAACAAGGTTGTCCGCGATTTAGATGCAGCCTACTCAAGAGTTCGTAATTACGCAGCTCCTGTAAATGCACAAAGATTTGATCTTCCTACACCTTGCTGCAAAACTGGCAAATGCGGGGACTGCCTTATGGAAGAAAGTATCTGTGCCGAATTCGTAACCACAAGAATCTCAAAACCAGCTGGAAGAATTAAAGTAATTTTAGTTGGCGAAAACCTAGGATTTTAAGATGACACAAGAAAATAAAGAAAGACTCTTTACAGACCTGTATGAATTATTAGACATTTATACAGAACATTCACCAGTTCAGGGAAATACTTCATGTAATATAGAAGGAGTAAAAGCTTGTACTGAAGCTATGCTGGACTATATAGCCTCAGCGGAAGAAGCAAAAGCACTTAAAGACTGGATGAATGGAACTGATTATTGGACAGCTCCGGCTTCAACCCGCTTTCATGGAAATTTCAAGGGAGGACTCTGTCTTCACACATTAATGGTTATAAAACAGTCCATTGAATTTGCAAAGCCTGTATTAGAAAACTTCTTTACAAGTCCTGATGGCGAAAAATACGTAATTACCGCAAAGGATATTTTTATAGCAGCGCTCTGCCATGACTTCTGCAAAACAGGATTTTACGGAACAGAATATCGCAATACAAAGGATATTACAGGAAACTGGGTAAAACAGCCTTTTTATAAATCACGAAGTGATAACAGAAATCTGGGACATGGAAACGAATCAGTTTTAATGATGCTGGAAATCCTTCCTTCCATGATTTCTAACCGAATGGTTATTGAAGCAGTAAGCCGTCATATGGGCTTTTCAGATTTATCTGACAGCGAAAAGTTTAATTATTCAAACTTTCTCCAGAATCCCCTTGTAGTATTACTGCAGCTGGCTGACGAAACTGCAGCTCAATGGTTCGGCATATAGTAAAATAAAAGTCCCTCATAAAGAGGGATAAACTTTAAAAATATTAAAGTTTTTTAGTAAAACTGTATTGCATAAATACTGTTTTTTGTATATATTACAATAAAGAATCCATATATATTTATTTTTTGGAGGATAAAATTGGCTAAAGGACGACCTTTAATCAACAAAGAACGCTGTAAGGGCTGCGGATTATGTATTCGTGTCTGCCCAAAAAAGATTCTTGAAATGTCAAAAGAAACAAATGGTCAGGGGGTAACTTTCCCTGTATGTATTGACGAGGCAAAATGTATTGCCTGCAGCTTCTGTGCAACTATGTGCCCGGACTGTGTAATTGAAATCGAGGCAGAATAATGGCAGAAAAAGTATTGATGAAAGGAAACGAAGCGATAGGTGAGGCTGCTGTTAGAGCCGGCTGCCGTTTTTACTTTGCATATCCTATCACTCCACAGAATGAAATCCCAGCATACATGGCAAAAAGACTTCCTGAAGTAGGAGGAACCTTCCTTCAGGCAGAATCTGAACTGGCAGCTATTAATATGGTAATGGGAGCATCTGCAGCAGGTGCACGTTGTATGACATCATCTTCTTCTCCTGGAATCTCTTTGAAACAGGAAGGAATTTCTTATATTTCCGGAGCTCAGCTTCCAGCAGTTGTTGTAAACATGATGCGTGGTGGACCTGGACTTGGAAACATCTCTGGAGCTCAGGGAGACTATTTCCAGGCAACTCGCGGTGGCGGAAACGGAGACTATCATGTAGTTGTTATCGCTCCTGGTACTGTTCAGGAAATGGCAGACTGCACACTTAAGGCATTTGAAATTGCTGATAAATATCGCGTAATGTGTATGATTCTTGGTGACGGATATCTTGGACAGATGTCAGAACCTTGTGTATTGCCTGACTTTGTTGAAAAGTTCCCTGAAAAACCATGGGCACTTACAGGAAAAACTGCAGACCGTAAGCAGAATAAGCTTATGTCTTTGAAGCTTTCTGGTATTGACGGTGAATTAAATGCACATACAAAGGCACTCTTTGCTAATTATCAGAAGATTCAGGA
>JAIKYB010000178.1 GCA_024683675.1 Treponema sp. | reverse complement strand
CCATCAAAACAGCAAAGTTCAACCTTAGGATTTTTCTGAATCTGCTTAGAAACATCCTTTACCTTTCCGGTCTGAATATAAAGCTTACCTTCAAAAATATTTATTGTTCCAAATGGTCTTACACGAGGCTGACCATCTGTATCCACAGTTGCAAGATAATAAGTTCCACACTTTTTAATAAAATTGAAAATTTCTTCCATATTTTGTCTCCTATAACAATAATATAATACCACTTATCCGAAAAAGGCCTCCTCACCAAAAAGGCCTTATCCACAAAAGCCCTCTTAAAACTTCAAAGTCCCCACAACTGTGGTATCATCATCGTCATCCTCTGATTTTGCTCGTGACTTTTTATTTCTTGGGCTCTGACTATCAAGCTCTTCAATATAGGCATCGCGTTCAGCACTTGCCTTGTTCAGGAGTCCACCGCCACTTTTTTCAGCCTTCTTTTCTGCACGAGCTTTAGGAGAAGTAAGGAAGGCAAAAAGGCTTCCGCACAAGCCACCGGCCATGCAAATCAAAATGGATACCGCACCGCCGGCCACACTGCCTGAAGTACCCGCAGCACTTGCCACACTGCCTGCAGCACCCGGGCCCCCTGCAGCCCCAGAGGATTTCTTAAAAAACTCAAGGACAATATACAAAATCAAAACAAATACAAAAGAAATTGGAATCTTTTTCTTAGACAAAGTCATAAAAGAGTTCAAAAAAATCAGCATAAAAATGATGCAGGAAGCGCCCCGCAAGCATGTGCTGCAAAAACAGGCATTCAAGACTCCGGAAAAAAGAGCCGAAACCGCCATCATAATTCCGATTACAACTGAACCATAACGCTCTTCAATTGCGGGGCCCAAAAGCATTATAAAAATCAAATCAGTAATAAAAAGCTGAGGACTTGCTGCACCAAAAACATATAAAAAGAGCCTTGCATAGGAAAGAGGCTGCGAAATTACAAAGGGTAAGGCCCCTCCCTGTGCGGTAGGAGATGAAGTGAGCAGAAGAGAACTCTTATTCTTCAATAAAAAGTAGTCAATTATAAAAACAAGAGCACTGATTACTACAAAAAAAATAGGAACTGGAGCATCCAGAAAGATTTTATAAGGAAATTTAAACTTCTTTTTTGCCATACTTTGATTATACACTCAAAATTACTTTTATTCTTCTTTTTTTAAAGCATTTATGCTATATTTAATGGTATGGATGATTCAGAAATCAAGACAAGTGGAACTGACAGCAGTTTTGCAGAAGACACATTTATCCCTCTTCCTCCAGAAAAGAAAGTCGTTTTTTACAACGACAATTACACAACTATGGATTTTGTAGTAGATATTCTTGTTTCTATTTTTAATAAATCACACGAAACCGCAGAAAAATTAATGATGGAAGTACATGAGCAAGGCTCTTCTATTGTTGGTGTTTATACTTATGATATTGCAGTCTCCAGAACAAACCTTGCTCTACAAGCTGCACGCAAGAACGGTTTTCCGTTAAGGGTTGAAATTGAGTAACGAAAATAAAGCCCAGGGAACAGTGCGCCAGATGAAGGTAACACCTGCCTTAAGCAGAATCCTTTCAGAATCACTTTTGGCGGCAAAAGACCTAAGACATCAGTTTTTTACTCCGGAGCATGTACTCGCTTCTGCCATTCACGATCAGGAAGTGGAAAATCTTCTTATCAGTAGTGGCGCTAACACAAAAGAACTTCAAAATGATTTAATTAATTTCTTAAATACAAAGCTTCCTGTTATTTCCAAGGATGCAAATCCTGAACTAATGAAGGATCCTGTAGAATCAGCCGGATTTCAGGCTATGATGAACAGGGCCGTTTTCCATTGTTTAAGCTCAGATTCTGATACAGTCGATATAAGTGATATTCTTATGAGTATGATTGATGAAAGCCGAAACTATTGTGCTTATTTTATGAAGTCCAATGGTGTAGACAGAATGAGGCTTTTGGAAAATATTACTAAGATTCAATCTCCTAAAAAGAAGCCGCAGCCAGGTAACGCAGCCGGTAACAATATATTCCCGGATGGAATGCAGTCTAACAACACAGGTGGTCTCAAACGCTTTGCCATGAATATGAACGAGCTGGCTAAGAAGGGTGTCTACGATTCACTTGTAGGAAGAGAAGCGGAGATTGAACGAACTATCCAGATTCTTTGCCGGCGGACAAAAAACAACCCTCTGCACGTAGGTGATGCCGGAGTGGGAAAAACCGCTATTACACAGGGTTTAGCTCAGAGGCTGGTAGAGGGCCGCGTGCCAGACAGCCTTAAAGGTTATACCATCTGGTCTCTTGATATAGGTCTTTTGATGGCGGGGTCTAAATTCCGCGGCGATTTTGAAGAAAGACTCCATTCTGTTATAGACGAGCTTAAAGAAAAGAAAAAATCTATCCTTTTTATAGATGAAATACACATGATTATGGGAGCAGGCACAAATGGCAACTCTCAGATGGATGCGGCAAATCTATTAAAACCGGTGCTTGCAACCGGCGAAGTTCGCTTTATTGGTTCAACAACCTTTGAAGAATATTCAAAGAATTTTGAAAAGGATAGAGCCCTGGCCCGTCGTTTCCAGAAAATTGATATTACAGAACCAAGCCCTCAGGAAACAGAAAAGATTATTAAGGGCCTGCTGCCAAAATACGAACAATATCACCATGTAAAATATTCTGCAGGTGCAGTAGCCGATGCAGTAAAGCTTTCCGTACAGTTTATGCCGGACAGACGGCTTCCCGACAAAGCAATAGATATTATTGATGAAGCAGGAGCCTTTTTAGACATCAGACAAAACGGTGGCTTTGAAGGAAGGTCTGCAAAGGCAAATAGTGAGCTGACTACTAGAGATGCCAAGTTCCCACTTGTTTCGCCACAGATTATCCGCACGGTAACTGCTAAAATTACTAAAATTCCTTTGGAAACAGTTCGCGGTTCCGAAAAAGATGCCTTACGCAATATTGAAGACAGCATGAAAGCTGATATTTTTGGTCAGGAAAATGCTGTTCTGACACTTTCAAAGGCAGTAAAACGCTCTCGTGCAGGCTTTAGGAATCCTGAAAAACCAGAAGGCTGCTTCCTCTTTGTGGGACCTACAGGCTGCGGTAAAACAGAGCTTGCAAAAGCACTCGCAAAATTATTAAAAGAACCTCTACTCCGCTACGATATGAGTGAGTATCAGGAAAAGCATACAGTAAGCCGCCTGGTTGGTTCACCTCCGGGCTATGTTGGCTTTGAAGAAGGCGGCCAGCTGGTAAAGGATGTCCGCAAAAATCCTCATTCAGTAATTCTCTTTGATGAAATTGAAAAGGCCAATCAGGATATATACAACGTACTTCTTCAAGTTATGGACTATGGCCAGCTAACTGATAATCAGGGAAGAAAAGCTGATTTCCGTTCCTGCATAATTATCATGACAAGTAATGCAGGTGCCCGCGATTTAGAAAAAAACGGAATCGGCTTTGGCTCAGATAAAAATAACAATCTTGAAGCCTCCCTAAAAGAAGCTGTAGACCGGGAATTTCCTCCGGAATTCCGTAACCGCCTTGATGCAGTAATTCCATTCAACTTCCTGGATTTTGAAGTGGCCAAAATGGTATGCCGTAAGGAAATCAGAAGACTGGCTGAAAGAATGCTTGAGAAAAAGGTTACTCTTGAAGTTACAGAAAAATGTCTGGAGTATCTGACAGAAAAGGGCTACTCAAAAGAATTTGGAGCCCGTAATATTGCCCGCACAGTAGAAGACGAAATTGCAGACAAGATAGTTGATGAAGTACTTTTCGGAAAGCTTGAAAAAGGTGGAAAGGTTACTGCAGACTGTAAGAAAAACGGAATAGTCTTTAATTATGACAAAAAGAACAATTAGACTCATCAAATGGGTTCTTCTAATTTTTTCACTTGTCGCCGCTCTTACATTCTTTTTTACATTTACTACAAGCTTAATTTTATCAAACTCTAATGATAATAAAAATAATACTCAAAACCCGGCAGACACCTGCCTGTATCATGTAATAGTAACAGG
>JAIKYB010000170.1 GCA_024683675.1 Treponema sp. | reverse complement strand
TTTGGTGAAGAAACTGGTCAGGCTGTGTTTAATTATACGAACGTTTCACCCAATAATTATCTTAAAAAACTCAACTGTTATTTCATCTATCCGAACGAACTTGATGAGGTTCCAGATTTATACAGACGGGCTAGGGAAGTGACTCATACTGACATACATTGCGGAACCTTCCCTGATGTAGCTGTTTATGAATCGTATGAAGACTGGTTCAAGGGCGAAGATACAATTTACAATGCGATTTATGATTATTTTAACTAACTTTTTGAAAGAAGGTGTAGTATAATAGAATTATGAATTACAAAAAGTTCCAGGATAAACCCTTTCGACTCATGGCTTTGATTGGATGCATATATCTTGTTGCCATGCTTCTACTGAATGTATTTACTGATTTTTCTTACGAACAGAGCATTATGCCTTTTTCCAGAATCGTTTCTTATTCCGCACAGTCCATAGCACTTGTTCTCTGTCTGCTTTCTTTTTTCTTATATACACATCACAGTATTTATTATATTGCACTTGAAACTCTGACTTTTTCATATCTTTATACAGGTCGCATTTATACAGCACTTTTTTTGACGGCCATTTTATTTGTTCTGCTTTTGCTGGAAAACCGTCTGGCCTCAAGATTGTGGCTTAGAATTTATCTTGTACTTGAAGTAATCAAGCTTGCACTAGTTTTTCCATACGGCATAAAAACCTTTTTTGAATATATTGGAATTACACTTTTTTCCCTTTGCACAATCGGCTGCATAAATCTATTATTCCGTCATGCCTACAACAAAAAAGATCCAGATTCAATTTCTTTAAAGGATTATAAATTTTCTGACCGCCAGAAAGACTGCATAAAAGAAATTGTCTTAAACAACACAACAATAAAAGCTCTGGCAATAAACCACAATGTAAGCGAAAGTGCAATAAAAAAGGACCTTTCACACATATACAATCAGCTGGGAATTTCCGGCAAAGCAGATTTGAAAGCCCTCTTTATCGGCTATAATTTTTAATCAAAAATACAATTGACTTTTCGCAATTTAAACACCTATACTTTTATTTATGGCTAATCCTATTTTACCTTTATGGGAATATATTCCCGACGGCGAACCGAGACAATTCGGTGACAGAGTATATCTCTATGGATCTCACGACCGACAGGGTTGTACAGATTTTTGTGACTACAAATTAAAAGTTTGGAGTGCCCCCTTAAACGACCTGAACCATTGGGTTTGTCACGGGCACAGCTTTCAAACCAGACCAGACACTGACCACGAAGCAAGCGTAAGTCATACAGACAGAGAGCTTTACGCCCCAGACGTAGTCGAAAAAGACGGTAAATACTACCTTTTCACTTATATTCTTGGCTCAAAAGGCTGTGTAAGTGTCAGCGACAAGCCGGAAGGACCTTTTAAGCTGCTTTCAACCTATGAATACAATAAGGAAGATGCGGGAGACGAAGGCATTTATAACGACATTGGCGTTCTTGTAGATGATGACGGCCGGGTTTATGCCTATTACGGCTTTGAACATTCCAATATGAATGAACTTGACGGCAAAAGCATGTACAAGGTTATTCCAGGAAGCTTAAAGCAGCATGTTATTGACGACCGTGAAGAAGTGCCTGTTGAAGAGCGTTTCTTTGAAGCAAGCTCTCCACGAAAAATAAATGGAAAGTATTATCTGATTTACTCTCCACGCAAGGGAAGCCGACTTGCCTATGCAATCTCAGATTCACCAACAGGTCCTTTTACCTACAAGGGCTACATCATAGACAATGGAGTCGATTATCCTGCAGGTAACAATCATGGTTCTGTCTGCAAAATCAATGGACAGTGGTATGTTTTCTACCACCGAATGACAAATAATACCATTACATCCCGCAGAGCCTGCGTTGAAAAAATAAGCATCCTGCCAGACGGTACAATCCCGCCAGTAGAAATGACTTCCCTTGGCTTTGAAGAATCTCTTTCTCCCTACCAGCCTGTAAAGGCAGAAATTGCCTGCGTACTTACAGGAGGCTGTTTCGTAACAGAAAAAAGCGTCTTCTGCCGGGTTATAACAAATGTAAAAGATAAGGCTGTCATAGGTTATAAATATTTTGACTTTGGTCAGGATTATTCTACAAAAACAATGGAATTTGCAATTAAGGTAAATGGCATGGGCTGCAGGGGAAGACTCCACATATTAATTGATGCTCCAACAGAAGAAGCTGGTGGAAAAGAAATTGGCTGTGTAGAAATTGGACTTGGAGACGGTGACTACCGGGCAAGAGTAGAAAATACATGCGGCCGCCATGCCCTCTATTTTAGAGCAGAGCTTGCAAAACCGGAAAACGACTGGATGAGTAACTTCTTTGACGGCAGATCCATCTGCGAAATAGAAGAATTTGTTTTCTTAAAATAAAAAATAAACCCTACTTTATAAAAAAGGGGCTGCCTGATTCTAGCAGGCAGCCCCTTTTTCCTATATTAATCTTCAAATATTAGTCTTCAAAAAGAACAGAATCCTTCTGACCTTTTACTTCGCCCTTAGCGTATTCTACACGACCAATCTTATAAGCCTTCATATCAGGACAGTAATCCTTGTGATACTTAGAAGCATTTTCATTGAACATTTCAAGAATAGCATCAGCTTCTTTTGCAGAAACAGCAAGAACAAAACCAATACCCATATTGAAAGTATTGTAGATAGATTCCAAATCTGCACCACGACGGATAAGTTCACCAAATACAGGAGGAATGTCCCAGCTGTCACGCTTAATTACAGAAATCAGCTGCTTCTTTCCATCTTTTGCCTTTGGATACATA
>JAIKYB010000164.1 GCA_024683675.1 Treponema sp. | reverse complement strand
AGGGAAAATTAAAGAAAGCTGAAAAGTCCTGTCAAAATAGACTTTTTTATTCAAAGATACTATATTGAAAGAAAAGGAGTTAGATACTACTAACATGAAGAAAACTATTTGGGACAGATTCGCTCCAGTATATTCACTGGCAATGAAATCGCAGAAAAATATTTATGATTATATGTACACTCATATAGGTCAGGCAGCTAGAGGAAAAAGTGTTCTTGAACTGGCAACCGGACCTGGTCTTATTGCAAAACACATAGCGGCTTCCTGTGAAAAAATAATTGCAACTGATTTTTCCCAGGATATGATAAATCAGGCTAAAAAAGGAGTAAATCCACAAAATCTTATTTTTGAAAAGGCGGATGCAAGTGACCTTCCCTATGAAGATAAGTCTTTTGACCTTGTAATTATTGCCAATGCCCTTCATATAGTTCCAGATCCACAGAAAGTTTTGTCAGAAATTGACAGAGTTTTAAAGGATGGGGGTCTTTTGATTGCGCCAAACTTTATAGAAAGAAAAATCAGAAAACCTAATTTATGGCAGAGATTTTTATATGCCCTTGGGGTAAAATTTGAACATCAATGGACTGCCGATGAATACACAGACTTTATTGAAGAAAATGGCTGGAATATTAGCTCCAAAGAAGTGATTCCCGGTCGTATTGATTTAGTCTATGTAGAATGCATAAGAAAATAGCAAAAAGTAAAATGCCCAGGTCTGCAAGGAGGCCCGGGCATTTGATATATTGTACAGGTCCAGGGAAGGCCTATTCAAGCTTCTTCTTCAGCTCTTTAATTTTAATAAAGCTTTTTACAAAAATGTAAGAATAAAGCAAAAACATGATAAGGAAAAAGATTGTCATGCCACTTTCAAAGGATCCACTTCCAAATTCTCCATTCAGCCCTTTTGCAAGGTTTGGAAGAACTACACACAAGAAAATTACAAGCAAAGGAAACAGTCTTCGTTTTTGAATCTTTAACAGCATGTTAATCTTCGATTCCTTATCTGTAAAGATTTCCTTTCCACCTTCCTGGGCACTTGAAGATGGCTTTCTAAAAATGGTAAAACCGTTTACTGCCCACAAAAACTCCCAGCCGTTATCTGCAAAAAGCTGGCGGTATTCCTGACTCTGGGGTCCTCTTTCATCAGTAAAATCTATACGGTAGCAGACCTCTTCTGGCTGGCATTTTTCAAACTTGTAAAAGCCTGGCAGGGTAAAGCCGGTCACCTTCCAGCCGTTTTTGTGCTGCTTTTCCAGATATTTCTCTTCTTCTTCATATTCAAAAAGTGAAAAAAACTTAAACACTGTCTTTTTATCTTTCATTATTGTCCTCCGATATTTTTATAAAGTCTCTTGATTCTTTTTATTTCAAGCTCCAGTACCTCGCGGCCAATTGAAGTAATTTTGTAAAGCTTTCTTTTTTCTTCTTCACGAACAAACTCAATCAGACCGTCTTTTTCCATTTTGCCTAAAGTTCCGTACATTGTTCCCGGCCCTATTTCCACCTGGCCTTCTGTCAGCTGGCGAACCTTCTGGGTAATATTGTAACCGTGCATTTCTTCCTGCAGACAAAAGAGGATGTAAAAGCCTGTTTCTGTCATAGGAACATACACTCTTTTTATTTTTGAGTCCAAGAAAACCTCCTTGACTATTGCATTTCGATATATCGCACCTCGCTATAGCGAAGTTAGATATAATATATCGCAGTACGATATAGCTGTCAAGATTTTTTTGAAAAATTTTAGAAATGTGTCAGTTTTTCTGCATTTTCTTTTATAAGAACAAGGGCTTCTTCTGAAGTTTTTGCAACCAGTCCGGGATTGTGTTTTTCAAGACCTTCTGCAGAATTAAGCCCCCAACCTACACACACAATTGGAGTGTTAGATTTTTTGCAGGCTTCGATATCCCTGATTTCATCACCTACATATAGAAAATCAGTTTTCAGTTGTTTTTTTGCTTTTACAAGAGCTTCTTTTTTTCCAAAAACAGGAACCTTTGTCCTGATATAAGTAAAATAAGAAGCAATATTATTTCGTTTTAAGAATTCAGAAACATTTTTTGTAGAATTAGAGGTTAAAATCCCCAGTTGATATCCTGCTTCCTTTAAAGATTCAAGTAAATCTTTTACTCCGGGGAAAAGCTGGATTTCATCAGACCTTTGGCCTATTTTTTTCCTGAGGACAAACATAAGGTAAGGCAACTTTAAGGGATTAACTTCAATCAGCTTTACAATTTCCATTGCTGAAAGATGGCCATTTTTTTCACGATCAATTCTCTTGTATTTATATTTATCAGCATGGTCATTTACAATAGTAAGTCCTAGCGAAATTGTATCTGCTAAAGTTCCGTCAAAATCAAAAATAATCATAATCGTATATTATAGGATAGCATGCTTTTTGCTATCTTTCCAGTTTCTATAATAATCTTTTAATTATGATTAGCTGTTTGCTTCTAAAGGAGGGGCCTCCCCTAAGGCCCCTCTTGAAAAAATTACATGATTTTTTCTAGCGCTTCCTTTCCACACCAGTTCCTGATTTTTTCTTCCAGCTCTTTTACCCGGCGATCTCCATCTTCTTTTGTATAAAGCTTCATATTCATAATGCCCTTTTCGTCATAAGAATTCAGAAGGTCCTTGCGCTCAAGCTCGGATGCACAGAAATCAACATAATCATAAATTAGTTTTTTGACTGCAGCAAAATCTTCGCGGGCGGCTTTGATTAAAATGGTGGCCTTCTCGGAATCGGGGCCTTCTGCCGCTTGTGCAAGCCCTGTCTTTAATTCACCGCAAATCTTAAAGGCGTACAAATCTTTTACAAAACCCTGGCAGTAAGGCTTCATAGTCGGGTCTTTGCATATATCAAAAATGATATTCAAAGCCCATTGGCAATAGGCAGGAGCTTCTTCCGGCTTGTTCCAGAAATAGCTTTCTGCAGAATAAACAAACTCCTTGTTAAAAGGCAGGCAGAAAAGCTGAGAATTATTGTGCTGAGCCTTAAACTGGGCCTCTACCCCGTTTTCAAAGCCTTCCAGTTTGGCAAGAATGCTTTCCTTGAGCATGTTAGATTTTATGCTGGGGAGCTTGGCTATATGCTCGCGGGCTTTTTCGTATTCCTTGCGGTGAATGTAAATCCAGGAAAGGGAAAAGTGTGTTTTTTCAACAAAATCTTCTTCCTTACAGTAGCGGATAATCTGAACAGATTTTTTCAAGGCCTCATCAAAATATTTATCGTAACATTCGTTCATGCCCTTTTTATATTCTCCGAAGGGCTCGATATTACGGCTCAAGTTTGCAACGCTTTGAACAAAATACATGTAAATCTCAAAGTTCAGTGGATTTGCCTCGCATTCAGAAAGAAGATATTCACAGGCCTCCAGGGCCCCCTTCTTCTTATCAATCTGACTGCG
>JAIKYB010000158.1 GCA_024683675.1 Treponema sp. | reverse complement strand
GAAAACAACCTATACTCCCAAAAAACAAGGCTTTTTATAAGGCTCATTTCTTTTATTGCTATAATGATTCTTGTTTCTTCTAATTTAAGAAGAGTGAATGTTTTTGGGCTTAAAAGCTTACATAATTATCCTCTGGAGTTATTTTCATTTATTGTAAACTCAATATCTATATTTTTATTCATTTTTGTTATAGTTTTTCCAGCAAAATTAGCCATATTATCACTAATTTCGTTTATATATGGAGTTCTGATTTTACTTTTTGAGCCTCAGAATAATCTTGGAATATTGATGTACGGACTTTCCATAATAACGCTGTATGCACGCGGAACTTTGAACAAACATAAAAAAATAAAAGAAGCAATATTTTTCATAATCTTTTTTTCATTAATTATTTCTGAATTACGCTTTGGAATTAAACCATTTATAAAATATTTTCTGGAAAAAACAGCCTATTCATTTGTATTTCTAATGAGCTTAGTTTTCCTCCATATTTATTCATTCGATTTATTTGAAACTGCGACATCAAACAATAAACTTGATATCCAAAAATTTCCGAAATTACGAAAAAGAGATGCCGTATGGCTGGCAGAAATATTGAATGGTAAAAAATATGAATATCTGGCTGTAGAATATCAAATGTCCCTGGGGTCGGTAAAAAATAGATTTAAGATTATCTTTGATGAAATAGGAACAGGCGATAAACAGGGCTTTTTCAATAAATATTCGGATTACAAAATATGCTACGGCGACGAATTTTCGTCTGACAGAAACGAAAAGATTTTCAAACACACAACTTAACTCTTTTTCCCAAATGCCGATAATGCAAATATGAAAACATCTAACAAATCTAGTTTGATAACAGGCATCGCACTTTTAGCTCTTGCCGCATTATTTTCTATCAGTTTGATACTTCAGCTTCTGGACTTTGGTGCAGCCGGTCCGGGACATAATAATATTTTCTACTTACTTGGTGATATGCTTTATGCCGTTTATGGCTTTTCCAGCATTTTAATACCAGGCTTCCTTTTGATTTCCGGACTTTCCTGCTTTGCTTCAAAGTGGACAGCCCGCAAAACCATGCGCCTGCTTACTGCCCTTATACCATTTTTTACCTGCGTAATAACTGAAAACATTTGCCGTTCTATTCTGGCCTTGGAAAAGGGTTCTTTCTCTGGACTCAAAATTGCCATCGCTGTTGTAACCGGCCTTATGATGATTGTTATTGAATGGCTTGGTATTGGAATTATTGCAGATAAATTAAACAATAAAACTTCTCGTCCAGCAGCAAAGAAAGTTGATAACGAAGTTAAGGAAGAAAATAAAAAGTCTTCTGTTTTTGATGAATTGCTTGCCGAAGTTAGTCCAGATTCATCTTCTAGAATTTTTGATGATGAAGATGAAGAGGATGATGTTGATGCAGAGACTGTAGAAAGTGAGCTTGATGAAGACGCTAGCGTAGAAGCAGCAGAAGCTAATGCCGATGCTGATGTCGCAGCTCCAACAGCTCCACTTTTAACTCAGGAAGAATACGCCGCCCTTACAACTCCGGCAGATGATTTAAGCTGGAACCTTCCACCGGCACCAGAAAGCCTCCCTCCGGAATACGATGAAGATTTTGATGAAAACGACCCTGCACTTGAATTCCCTCCAAAAGAAGAAAGTGTTGAAGTAGAAGAAGCCACTTCAGAAACAGAAGAAGCCCCTGCAGATTATGAAGCAGAAGAAAGTGAGGAAGTTGAAGAAGCCGAAGAAGTAAGTAGTCCTGTAGAAGCAGCAGCTCCAGCTTTCCAGGCAGAAGATACTTTTATTGAAGACTACGAAGGTGATGAAGAAGACGACCCTGAAGATGATGTTTCACCTGCCTTCGATTTAGGCTTTGAAGAAGCTGAAACAGACCAGGCAGAAGAAAGCGAAGAAAAAAAAACTTCTAATCAATTTGACGAGGTCGTAGAAGAAGAAAGTCCTTATTTTGAAGCAGATATTAAGTCTTCACCAGCCTTTTCTAATAATCTTGATGATGATTTTATTGAATGGCCTGAAGATGCCGAAGAGGATGAAGATTCTGTAAAGATAGAAGAAAATGCCTACTCAGCAGCACGTTATATAGATACAGTTGTGGAAAATCCTAATTTTCCCCACGGAATAACAATTCATGAAGCTGATGAAGAATCCGAAGAGGAAGAAGAGGAAGCTCCCCAAGTTGCAAAACCAAAGTACCCAAGTAGAATAAATCTTCAAGATTCACCAGATGAGGAAGAAGATTTTGAGGATACTTATGTTGAAGACGAAACTCTTCCTTTCCCAGCTTTTGATTTAGACGAACCTGCTATAAATCAGTCAGAGAAAAGCTCTTATCAGCCTCTTCCTTCTGCAATTCCTGACACTCCTATAAGAAGAGAGCCTGTAGAAAAGCCAGCCGCAACTCCAGCAACAGCGCCTGCAGCAAGAACAGTCCCTGTTCAGGAAGCAGCGCCTGCAGCCAATAGGCCAGTGCCACATACACAGGCAGCCCCTGTGGCCGCAGCGCCAGTATCTGCAAGTCCTGCCAGAAGTGAAGAAAAAGCAACAATCAGTTCTGCCGCTTCTAATGTTTTTTCTGATATGGAAAACGAAATCCGCGAAGAACAGGCTAAAAATCAGGCAGCAAGTCAAGAGCTTCCAGTAAGCCAAGAGCCTAGCCCAGCACAGGTAGCCCCAGTGGCTGCAAGACCAGCTTCTGCACAGGTACAGGTAGCCCCAGCAGCACCAAAACAGGCTGAAGTTGACTTTGAAGGAAATGTTATTTCCCACGATTCAGCTCCAAGTCTTGAAGAAAACTCTGGCGCCACAAACCTTACAGCAGACGAGCTTACAGACTTTTTCAATGCCCAGCAGGAAGAAAACACTCCTCAAACAAATGAAATTGCAGCTAATCCTCCAAAAATTGGAAATCGTGCTGTAAAAAAAGGTCCTTATGTAATTCCTTCGGACCTGCTCACAGCCTATAAAGATGACCAGTATTGGATTATAGATGACGTTACAAAACAGGCTGCCCTAAACCTTAAGCAGACTCTTAGTGAATTTAATATTGAAGCCGAAATCACAGGAATCAAAAAGGGGCCTGTTGTTACAATGTTCGAAATCCTTCCAGCCCCAGGCGTAAAACTCAGCAAAATTGTTGCCCTTCAGGACAATATTGCCTTGAGTCTTGCCGCCCAGTCAGTGCGAATTGTTGCTCCAATTCCTGGAAAGCAGGCTGTTGGTATTGAAGTTCCAAACCGCCATCGTTCTGTAGTTGGCTTCCGCGAAATCATAGAAATGAATCTGCCGGAATGGGATAAAATGGCCGTTCCAGTTGTTTTAGGAAAGGATATTTTAGGTAAAGCCCAGCTGATTGACCTGGTAAAAACTCCTCATATGCTTATTGCAGGTGCAACCGGTTCCGGAAAATCAGTTTGTGTAAACTCACTGATTCTTTCCATCCTTTACAAGCGTTCTTACCAGGATGTAAAGCTTATCCTGGTTGACCCTAAGGTTGTTGAACTTAAGCTTTACAATAATATTCCACACCTGCTTACTCCGGTAATCACCGAACCAAAGAAGGCATTGCAGGCTCTGCAATATTGTCTTTGCGAAATGGAACGCCGCTATGCCCTTTTGGACGGCATGGGTGTTCGCGATATTTCTAACTACAATGCAAAAATTAAGGAACAGAATATCTGTACAGAAAAGCTCCCTTATATTGTAGTAATTATTGATGAGTTTGCTGACCTTATGGCTACCAGCGGCAAGGAACTTGAAAACATAGTTGCCCGCCTTACTGCCATGAGCCGTGCGGTAGGTATTCACCTTGTACTTGCAACACAGAGACCTTCTGTAAACGTTATTACAGGTCTTATTAAGGCAAACATTCCAACCCGAATTGCCTTTATGGTTGCCAGCCGTACAGACTCTAACATTATTATTGATACTGTCGGTGCCGAAAAACTGCTTGGCCGTGGTGATATGCTTTACGCTTCCGCTGTTGATCCGGCTCCAACCCGTATTCAGGGAACCTTTATCAGCGACCAGGAAGTTGAAGATGTTGTTGAAGCCGTTAAAGAATACGGTGAGCCAGACTATATCGACGACGAAATTTTTGTGGAAGATGATGAAGAAGAAGGCTCTGGCGGACTATTCGGAGACCCTGCAGAAGGTGATGACCCTCTTTACGACCAGGCTCTTGAAATTGTTGTTCAGAGCGGAAAAGCCAGTGCCAGCTACATCCAGCGCCGTCTTAAAATAGGTTATAACCGCGCTGCCCGCCTGGTTGAAGAGATGGAAGAACGTGGAATTGTTGGCCCTCAAAATGGCAGCAAACCACGCGAAATAATTCATATTCCAAACTAAATTTAAAGCTAATCTTATATCTTAACTCTTGAACGAATAGGATATTTTAAATTAAAATAAAATATCCGCATTTTTCAAGAGGGAGATATGAAAACTGCATTATTTAAAAATATCCTTGTAGTCGTTGCCTTACTTGTTGTAATGGCTTTTGTATCATTTATTGGAACTATCCTTTTTCCTTCACAAAGTTCGATTTCCGAAAAAGATTTCCATATTCTTCTTACACAAAGAATTAATGATGCCATTGAAGCTGGAATTGAAGGCCCTCTTCAGCTTTCTAAGGCTATGGCAAAAAGCTCCTTTATTCTGGAAGTCCTTAAAAACGAAGAAAATTACACAGAAGAGGAAGCCATAAGTATTATGCAAAAGTGGCTTTCTAACATAAAAGAAACTGGTGATTATCCAAGTGCTTTTTTAATTTCAGAAAAGACAAAACGTTACTACACTGCAGATGGATTAAATAAAATAATTGATCCTCAAAATGACAGTCATGATATCTGGTATTCAAATTTCATGACTACAGATTCTCCTCTTACTCTTGATGTTGATATAGACCAGACAAATAAAAACATCTGGACCATTTTCTTAAATGTAAAAATCTACGACGGTGACAAGATTCTTGGAGTTTGTGGTCTAGGCATAAAAATGTCTAAAATGCAAAAGATTCTGGAAAATTACGAATCACAATATAACATCAGAATTAATCTGGTAGACTATGATGGCCTTGTTCAGGTTGATACAGACAATATAAACATAGAAAACTCTTATAGAAGCAGTCAGTTTTTTTCTGAAGATGATGAAATTCTTTACACTGTTAGACGAAAAGGCTTTGCTGCTTCCTGCTATATAAGTGAATTAAACTGGTATCTTCTTGTTAAGAATTCAGATGAACACAAGCACACTACAAGTATAAATCCAAAATTTGTTGTCCTTGAAATTATTTCACTCTTTATTCTGCTAGCCTTAGCAATTATCTATAATATCAGGGTTGAAAAGAAAAATAAGAAAAACTCAAAAAAACTACCTGTTGACCCACTCACTGGTTTAAATAATAGAAACTATTTCAAAGAAACTTATGGAGAAAAAGGAGTTTTCAACACCACCCGCTATAAATCTCTTGCAGTTTTTGATATAGATTCTTTTAAGGAAGCCAATGACAGCTTAAACGGAGATAAAATTCTTGTAGCAATTACTGAAAAGGCAAAGGAACTTTTAGGTTCTGGCAGTGAAATCTTCCGTTGGGGTGGAGACGAATTTACAGTTCTTATGGAAGAACCAATTAATTCAGCTTATGAATTGTGCAGAAAATTCTGCAAAGAAATAGAAAATGAAGGACAAATAACAATATCTATCGGCATAACCGAAGTTCATCTTTCAGATTCTGTTAAAAAGAATTATTACCGTGCCGCACAAGGCTGCTATCTTGTAAAAGAACTTGGCGGAAATGGTGTAAAACGATTTTAGGTAAGGAATTATAAAGGGAATTATAATGAACAAGAGCTCCATTAGACTAAAACTGACAATCCTTTTATATGCAGTTATTCTTGGGCTATACCTAGTAATGTGGGCCATTACGTCCCCTGTTGTAAGAAAAATCATTGAAAATAATAATTCTCAGTCTATGATTCTGCTTTCTAACGAGAAAGTAAATGAGTTGAATACCTACATGAAAAATGTAGAAAGAGCAGTAGGTGTCCTGGAAAATTACATATACGAAAACCTGGACACAGACCGCATGCTTACTGATGAAGAATACACCAAAAAATTTATGGAAACCTTAGAGAATCGTTCCGTAAATATTGCAAGTGTAGCAGGAAATGTTACCGCCATTTATTTCCGCCCGGATCCTCTTATTTATGGTTCTCAGTCCGGAATCTTTATGATGGGTAGCAAAAGTGGAAACTTTTTAAGTACAGCACCAACAGATATTCTAGCTTACCCAAGTAATGACCGCGAACACGTAGGCTGGTTCTACGAGCCTAAGCAAAAGGGAACTCCACTTTGGATGGAGCCTTATTCCAACAAAAATATTAATGTTTATATGATTTCTTATGTCATTCCAATGTACCATAGTGACGGAAGCTTTATGGGCGTAGTTGGAATGGATATGTCTATGGCCGCAATTCATAAAGTTGTAGATAACATTAATTATCAGGAAGGCTTTGGATTTATACTGAATAGTACCGGCAGTCTGGTTTATCACCCTGAATATCAGAACGGCCTTTCATCTCTTTTATTTAATGATGAATTACTTTCCGTTTCATCCTTGATGTTATCTTCAGCCGCAAAGCTGGAATCAAAGGTTTACCGCTATTTATGGCACGAAAAAGAAAACTATGCTATTGCCGCAAATATGCAAAACGGAATGATTCTTGCCATTTCTGCTCCAGTTTCAAATGTTATGGAGCCAGCCGCCAGAATCCGTATCAATATGATACTGCTTCTTCTGGTTTCCTTGCTGGCACTTTTTATTTCTATACGAATTGTAATAAGACATATTGTAAAACCTATCGCAGATATTACAATGGCAGCCTCAAGAATTTCAAAGGGAGAATTGAACGTTTCTATTGAATATAATTCTCATGATGAAATAGGTCAGCTTGCCGATAGCGTAAAGAAAATGTCCACTGAATTACAGGAATATTTGGCCTATATTCAGAAGCAGGCCTTTACAGATGCCATGACCTCTGTAGGTAATAAAACTGCCTATATGGAATTTATAAAAAATCTTGAGCTTAGAATCCATGAAGGAATGGCAGATTTCCTCTTGATTGTATTTGACGTAAACGGTCTTAAACAAATAAACGATAATCTTGGTCACGAAGCCGGAGACGCCCTTATTTCTGATGCCGGTAAGGTTTTAAAAGCCAGCTTTGGTAACAAGGAATTTGACCATATTTACAGAATTGGTGGTGATGAATTTGCCGTTATTCTGGAGCATGTTGGAGAAAAAGATTTAGATTCTATCTTCCAGAAATATAGAGCTGAACTTGCTGAATTAAACAAAGAAGAGCATGTTTATGGCAGCGAGCTTTCTATTTCTTACGGACACGCCTTCTCTCAGCCTGAGGAAGAATTCAAAAGTGTTTTCCAAAGAGCTGATGAAAAAATGTACCTTAACAAACAGGCCTTCTACAGCGGAAGAAATGACCGCCGCCGCAGATAATAAATTGAATTTATATTCTTTTTATGCGAAAATCAAAGTCATGAAAACATTAAAATCTCTTTTATGCCTGCTTTCGGCATCACTTATTTTTTCATCTGGACTTTTTGCTCAGGTTGATAAAAATGCAACAGAAAATACTAAGCTTGTAATGCAGTATTTTGAAAATGAAGTTTACGGTAAAAGAATTATTACCGGAATGATGGATTGCGCCTGGAGCAACGACATTGATATGGACAAAAAAGTCCTGGCTGATACAAAAAAACACACTGCTCTTATGGGCTATGATTTTATGTTCCTTACAAAATCAGACAGCCGCACCTGGTACAGACCAAGTCAGATTGAAAAAGCAAAGGACTGGTGGAATAAGGGCGGCCTGGTAACCTTCTGCTGGCATTGGCTGGACCCAAGCACCCGCTCTTCAAAGGGAGCAAGCTTCCGAACAGAAGAAACTAAATTCCGTATTCCATGGGATGCCGAAGGAAAAAAACTAAACACCGAAGATAAGGCTTTTACTCAGATTAAAAGAGATTTAGATACAGTTGCAGATTATCTTTTAGAGCTGCAGGAAGCTGGTCTTGTCGTGCTCTGGCGTCCACTTCATGAAGCAGCCGGAAACTATGGCAAGTACAACGGAAGTGGTAAGGCCTGGTTCTGGTGGGGAGACTCTGGTCCTGAACCATACGTTGCCCTCTACCGTTATATGTTTGATTATTTTACTAACGAAAAAGGACTTCATAACCTTATCTGGATTTGGAACGGTCAGGCTGCAGAATGGTATCCTGGAGATGATTGTGTAGATATCGTAGGTTATGATGTTTACGATGACGCTAACAAGCACAGAGCTGCAGAAGCTTATTATAAAAATCTTATGGATTGGTCTGGTGCAAATAAAATGGCTGCAATTTCTGAAGCAGGTTATGTTCCGGCAACAGAATCCCTTAAGGACTCTTCTGCAAAATGGCTTTATTACATGATCTGGAATGATGACGACACTCTTGCTGATGACAGCAAGAAGGATAATAACAATTTCTGGGGTGGAAAGAAATTCAATAAGGCAGAAGATAAAAATCAGAATGCCTTTGACACAGACTATCAGATTAAACTTGGAGATAAGGATTTAAATGCCCTCTTTAAGAAAATGGGAGTCAGCATAAAATAAAATGACAGGAAAAGTTATTTTTCAGGCAGTCCTTAGCATAATAGCGGGGATTGCCTTTATAACCATAGGAATCTACTTTTTATCCTCTCGCTTTTTAAACAAAATCAATGAGGCTTCTTCTATACAAAGTGAAGAAGTCTTCAAAAAGAATGCCTTCAGGGCAAAGGGCAGCGGCTACATTACTTTAGCCCTTGGTGCCTTAACCTTAGTAATGGCTCTTTTACTCTTTACCTTCCCAATTGCGGCAAGCTGGATTTCACTGGTCTATCTCTTTTTTATTATGATTGCTGTAATGGTCCTGGTTTTTGTTTTCAAATAATCCTTCTCAATTTACAGCCTTTTTAGTAAGTAAACTCTTATTCTAATCTCATTGTTCTATGGATATTTAATGCTATAATAATTTCCAGTGAGGTTGTATGGCAATAGAAGTTTTTAACAGGCGAGAAATCAAATATATGCTCTCTGATGAAGACAAGAATGCTCTTCTTGAAATCATAGGTCTTTATATGAACAGTGACCCTTTCAATAAAGACGGAAAGCCATATTCTATTTGTAATCTCTACCTAGACACAAGCTCTGATGAGTTGATTAGAAAATCACTCGAAAAGCCAGAATTCAAAGAAAAGATTCGCCTCCGCAGTTATGGAACTGTAGGTCTAGATGCAACAGTATTCCTTGAAAGTAAAAAGAAATATGATGGAGTTGTAAACAAGCGCCGCACAAATTTCTTACTTTCAGATGCCTATCGTTATTTTGAAGACGGCACAATTCCAGAAAATCCACCGGTAAAAATGAATCATCAGGTTATGAAAGAAATTGACTACATCATGAAATTTTATAACCTTCAGCCTCGTGTTTTTATATCTTACGACAGGCTGGCTTTCTTTGAAAAAAACAATTCAGATTTCCGTCTTACTATAGACAGAAATATTCAGACACGCCGTGAAGACCTAAGACTTGATTCACCAGCGTACGGCAGTCAGATTTTACAGCCGGGACAATGGCTTATGGAAGCAAAAGCCTTCAAAGCATTCCCACTTTGGTTTGTAGAATTTCTTTCAAGCAGAAAAATTTTCAGCACATCTTTTTCAAAATATGGAGCTGAATACAAAAAATATTTGCAGAGCAAAAGGAGCTAAACATGAATATTTTAAACGGATTTTCCGTAAACGCAGAAGATGTAAACATTCTCTTCAACATGGTACTAGGAGTTATAGCAGGCCTTATAATTTCCATTAGTTACATTTTTGCCAGTAAAGAACGTAAATTTTCAAAAAACTTTGTGATTACAGTCTTTCTCTTGCCTGTTATCATGACAATTGTTATTCCCTTCCTCGCCAGCGACCTTAAAAAGACTTTATCTTTAGCAGGTGTATTTGCCCTGGTTCGCTTCCGAAGTATCCCTGGTGATTCTAAAGATATTCTTTATGTATTCTTTTCAGTTGCAGCAGGTCTTATCATAGGTCTTAACTCTTATTTAGTTGGCTTTGTGATGGTAATTTGTATTTCAATTCTTTTTGTAGTAGTTTCCCGCTTATGGAAGGTAGAAGACAAACAGATTCTTAAAATCACAATTCCTGA
This sequence comes from Treponema sp., assembly GCA_024683675.1. Taxonomy (GTDB): domain Bacteria; phylum Spirochaetota; class Spirochaetia; order Treponematales; family Treponemataceae; genus Treponema_D. The sequence continues at coordinate 3,581 of JAIKYB010000158.1, read as the reverse complement.
AGATATGAACTACAAGGATGTTTTTAATGATATCTTTGATAAATATCTTTTGAAGTACGGCGTAAAGAACGTTAAAACTTCGAATATGGGAACTCTTTTCACCATTTCTTACTGGATTCAGCCAAAGACTGATATTGATACAAAAGCTTTCATAGACGAGCTTAGAACCCGAAACGGCAACCTCAATATCATCCTTGAAAACCCAGATGATCAATTAGCTCCTGTTTTGTAATTAAAATAGATAATTACCCTAGCTTCCCGTACCCCACACGGGAAGCTTTTTTTTCCGACTAACACCCAGTTGAACTTGTACTTTTCAGAAGGCAAAAAAATCCCCCTTGCAGTAAGTCTTGTGCAAGACAGGCAGCAAGGGGGATTTGTAGTTAGTCATGTTTGTGACTAGATTTTATTTTTATTCAAATGAAATGGACAAAGCTGGGCAGATGCTATAGCTACTAGTATTTATCATCAAATAGCCATCCCCTTCATTACCCAATTCGCTGACGCTGTAAACACCGTTAGAAAATACATAGCAAGAGCGAAGAAGCCAACCACAACCTTCTCCATCGCCAGAGCTTTGGAAAGCTTTATTTGCCTTTGCATAATCTGTTGTTTGTCTTATTCTATTAGAGTCTTCTATGGAGCTTGCTGCAAAACCATAAGAACTTTTTGTTACTTCCCTTTCACTTAGCAGAAAGATTTTGTCGTTAGTGTTTGCACATGCATAGGTATCCTCATTCTCATATTCGTAAACATCGGGAAGTGCTGAGCGCTGTGTGTTATCTACTTCTGTTACATGAATAAGATTGCGGGCACTTGCACTAAATGCTTTTTGTAAGAAGCCTGCATTGTTGTAAGCAGTCTGTTCTTCATTTGAATCATTGTAATAAGACAACCCATTTAAATACGCTCTTATCTGACTATACATATAATTATTGCCATAGATACCTGTAGCACCACCCCTATTGTGTGCATCTAGACTTTCGGAATAATAATATGGAATATTTGATGTAAGTGCCTTTTCTGCTAAAATAAGTTTTTTACCAGTTGAATTATAATCTGTTGTTAATACACGCCATTCAATTGGCTTAACCTTAAAGTAATATGTTCTTCCACTTACTAAAACAGTTCCATCAGAACATGTTATATTTGTGTTTTCGTAATCACATAGAACAGCAGAACAGGCTTCATAGAAATATCCGTCTGAACCAAGGTACCAGCCGTTGTAAAGTGTAGTTTCAGAATATGATGTAACCTCGGTTCCAGCAATTGTCTGTGGGAAGTCTCCGAATTTTACTAAGTCATAAGAAGTTCCATTAATAGTCTTTGTTCCGTTAGAAACTACAGTCTGGGTAAGGGCATCGGAAGCAGCTACATAATATGGTGTAGTAGTTGTTTTTGTTACACCATCTTCTGTATAAGATACTGTTAGTGTTTTTATGCCGGCACTTGCAGAATCAAAACCACTTGTTGTAGCTCCTGTTACAGTAGCAGTAGAACCATTATCATAAGTTGCGGTTACGACCATTCCATCTATAGCAAGGCTTTCTCCAGATCCAGCGAAATACAAGACCTTTGTTGGCGCTGTCGTTACTGAAATACTTGAAAGAGCCTTTGGCCTCCATACTGCATATAAGGTAATATTTCCTGTTGCTGTATAAGACGCTCCGTCTTCATAAGCTGCACTTGTTGCATCATTTGTTGCAGCCCAACCTGCAAAGGTATAACCACTTCTGCTAAAACCTAAATCTGAGGCTGTTTTAAGATTCTGGGCTGTACCTGCTGTAAAGGTCTGACTACCTGTTGCAGGGTCAGCTTCCGGATAATTTGCATTGAAGGTTACAGTATAGGTATTTGCTATCCATACTGCATATAAGGTAATATTTCCTGTTGCTGTATAAGACGCTCCGTCTTCATAAGCTGCACTTGTTGCATCATTTGTTGCAGCCCAGCCGGCAAAAATATAACCTCTTTTAGTGAAGCTTAAAGCTGCAGCAGTTTTAAGAGCCTGAGCTGTACCTGCTGTAAAGGTTTGACTTCCTGTTGCAGGACTTTGACTTCCGTCATTTGCATTGAAGGTTACAGTGTAGGTAACTGGAGTAGCTGGTTCTGTTCCTGTTCCTGAAGCTGGGTCAGAACTTGCAGTAGCCTTGAAGGTAGCACTTACACTTACATTCTGAGAAGGCATTATAAAGGCATTTTCTGTAACTGTAATATCACTGTTATCGGCTCCTGTTACAGAAAGACTGTCTAATTCATAACCATCTGATGGAGTTATTGTAATTGTTACTGTAGCGCCAGATGCGGCAGAAGTCTTGTCTACTGTGACACTTCCGTTTGTTGCACTTGCTACTGTTACTGTATATTCAATCAGCTTAAAGCTTGCAGAAACTGTAACGTTGCTTTCCGGCATTGTAAAAGTGCCTTCTGTAACTGTTATGGCATTTCCATCTGCATCTGTGACAGTAAAGCCTTCAAACACATAACCGTCATCAGCCTCTGCTGTTAATCTGATTGCAGTTCCAGCTGCTACCTTAGTAGTTTTATTTGCTGAAACGCTTCCATTTTCTATTGTGCTTGCAATAGTAACTGAATAAGTTGCTTCTGCGTTGTTATTACATGCAATAAATGAAAATAACAAAATTGTGCTCAATAAAACTGCTGCTATTTTTCTACACTTTCTATTCATAACAACCTCCATATGAATATTTTTTAATATTTTTAAAAATAAAAACGCCGAAAGAAAGATCGGCGTTAAATTTATTTAAAACATAAATATTCCAGAATAAAGTAGAATCTCGTTGTCAATAGAATTATCTGGATTGCTTATAATAGCCGGACAAACACTCATTTTATAACTCTTTAATTAGATTACTATAATAATATTTGATTTTCAAGAAGGGATGTTTATTCTAAAATCCTATCTCCTCCCAGTCAGCTCCTTCAAAATTAAAAATTCTTTATTTTTTTTCCAGAAATTCGGGAAAAGTGTCATAAAAAAGCAAGTATATATGTAGGAGGATTTCATGAATAAAGAAACACTTACACCCGAAGAAAAATGGGAACGCGCAACCCTTGCCAACAATTTCATCTTCTACAAAGTAATGCGGCACCACCCGGATGCCTGCCAGCAGCTGCTTGAAATGCTTCTTAATATCAAGATTGAAAAGATGACTATCGCGAACGAAGAAGTAATTGATGTTGACCATGAGGCTAAAAGCATCAGGCTTGATGTTTATGTAAAGGAAGCCGAGCGTGTCCACGACATAGAGATTCAGGTAGTCGATACAAAGGAACTGCCGGAAAGGGCCCGTTTTTACAGCTCGGCAATGGATTTGGATACTCTTGCTAGCGGCCAGGATTTTAAGGAATTACCTGATTCCCATGTAATTTTTATCTGCATGGAAAAGATTTTTCAGAGTGATTTACCTGTTTATACATTTGAAAATCTATGCCTGGAAGATAAAAAAACAAAACTAAATGACCGCTCCTACAAACACTTTTTTATTGCCCCGACTTGTGCTAAAATTGTAAAGGATGAAGAAATAAGAGGCTTTTTTGAATTTCTTATTTCAAACAAA
>JAIKYB010000145.1 GCA_024683675.1 Treponema sp. | reverse complement strand
TACAGTACCACGACCAGAGATAGTGAAGATGTCTTCGATTGGCATCAAGAATGGTTTCTGATCATCACGAACTGGATCATCAAACCATGTATCCATAGCTGTAAGGAGTTCTTCGATACAAGCTGTGTTTTCTGGAGTTGGGTCATTCAAAGCCTTGAATGCAGAACCCTTAATGATTGGTGTGTCTTCAGAGAAGCCATATTCCTTAAGAGTATCTTTTACTTCTTCTACTACAAGTTCGAGAAGATCTGGATCATCAACCTGGTCTACCTTGTTCAAGAATACGATAATCTTTGGTACACCTACCTGACGAGCGAGAAGCAAGTGCTCACGTGTCTGTGGCATAACTGAGTCTGGAGCTGAAACTACGAGGATAGCTCCATCCATCTGTGCAGCACCAGTAATCATGTTCTTAATGTAGTCAGCATGTCCTGGGCAGTCAATATGAGCATAGTGTCTCTTGTCTGACTGATATTCCAAGTGACGAGTATTGATAGTAATACCACGCTCTTTCTCTTCTGGAGCGTTATCAATTTCATCATACTTAAGAACTTTATCACCATACTTGTTTCCACAGTATGTTGTGATAGCTGCTGAAAGTGTAGTCTTACCATGGTCAACGTGACCAATAGTACCAACGTTCATGTGAGGTTTAGTTCTAACGAACTTCTCCTTTGCCATGTTTTTCTCCTTGCCGGAACCTTCTTTCATCCGGCATTCTTATTAATATGTGTTGCACTTTAAGCCAGAATGTAAAAAGCCTTGACTAAGCACCATTACATTCGCAGACACACTATTTACTATTATTAGAGACGATAGATTGGATAACAGATTAGAAATTATTTATCACTTCATCAATTCGAAGTGATTCAAACCCGTAACCACCTTTCGTTATCTCTAACATTTTGACAACCTGGTTTGGTATTTCGAGTTTTGCCTGTATAGGCTGACAGAAACCCAAAACCAAGTTATCTATATCTATTACCAACGGTAATAATTTACTTTAATTATGGGCCGCCTCCCTGAAAATCATTTCTGATTAACTTTACGGTCGCACCGGAATAAATCCGCCTGTCTTCTCAAAGAACCCATTTCTGCATGGACGCAGATAGTACACCCTTATTTAAAGAGTAGTATTGTATTTATATAATTTTTTAAAACTTTAAGCAAGAGGTCAACTCTGGGTTTTTAGATTTTTTTAATCTTTATATTGCCCAATATCAAAAACCAGATTAATCAAGGACTCAGGATATGATAAAAACTTTTCCCTTTTTCTCAACTCCATCACACACTCCCTAGTCGCCCACATAACCTTTTGAACTTCTTCTTTTTGTAATTTAATAGAAGAAATATCAAAATCCTTCCATATTACAAAATAATCATTATAACTATTAAAAAATACCTTGGTAAAAACCGGAGCCTGATTTATTTGCACATTAAGTCCAAGTTCTTCTTTTACTTCTCGACTTGCTCCATTCTGTGAACTTTCTCCCGAAAGGACTTGTCCACTTGCAGAAAAATCCCACATATCAGCACCAGTCTTTTTACAGGAAGATCTCTGCTGAATCAACATTTGCCCCTGGGAATTAAAAATACAAACATGAATTACCAGTCTTAAAAGACCATTATTTTCAAAAAAATCACTTCTTAAAATCGTCTTACCAGTAATTCGTTTTTGATTATCATAAACATCAACAACTTCATTGATTCCAGATTCATCATCTTTATATTCTGATAAAAGATTTTTCTGCATATATACAATATTGTACCAGTGTCCAAATTTTTGAGCGCAATTTTGAAAATAACCCACATTAACAAAGCCCATTTTCTCATGGAACTTAATACTTGCATCTGTAAGATTTTTATCAGGGTTTCTTGAAGAAGCTGCTATACAGGCATACATAACCGCAAAACCTCTTACACTCAACTCCTTTTCCAAAGCCTGATAAAGAAGCCGACCTAACCCCATCCCATGAAAATCTTTTTGTATATATATAGAAAGTTCTACGCTTTTATCATAAGCAGAACGAGCATGAAAAACTGAAGCATAGGCATAACCAATAACTTCATCATTTTTACACAAAACAAGATAAGGAAAACGAGATGTAATGTTTTTTATTCGTTCTGTAAATTCCTGAAGTTCGGGAACCTGACATTCAAAACTAACAGCAGTATTTTCCACATAAGGCCTATATATTGATAAAAGACTCTGAGCATCTTCAATCTGAACAGGACGTATAAAAACTTCTTTCATAACATTCTCCATCTTTTTATATTTGGCTATTCTATTTAAAAACAAAAAAGGCGTCTACTTTATGTAAACGCCTTTTCATTCTCTAATAGATTATAAAATCTACCAGCGATAGTGAGCAAAAGCCTTGTTAGCTTCAGCCATCTTATGTACATCTTCACGCTTCTTGTAAGCTGTACCAGTATTGTTGTAAGCATCAAGAAGTTCAGATGACAATGTATCTGCCATACCATGTCCACTTCTGCTACGAGCGGCTTCAATAATCCATCTCATAGCAAGAGCTTCACGACGTGTTTCGCGAATCTCCATTGGAACCTGATATGTAGCACCACCAACACGGCGAGATTTAACTTCTACCTGTGGTTTTACATTTTCAAGAGCCTTAAGGAATACTTCCAAAGGATCCTTTTCTGTCTTTGCCTTGAGCTTATCCATAGCTTCATAAACAATTTTTGTACAAGTATCTTTCTTTCCGTCCAACATCATACGACATACGAACTTAGA
>JAIKYB010000122.1 GCA_024683675.1 Treponema sp. | reverse complement strand
TTACGCCAACCTTCTGCAGAGGAACCTTTCTGGTGTCCTCTTCATTCTGGATGTCACGCATTAGTTTCCTCCAAGACGTCTCTGTGCTGCTTCAAGAGTATTCTGCATGAGCATTGCAATTGTCATTGGACCAACTCCACCAGGAACCGGGGTAATAAAGGAAGTCTTTTCTACCAAATCATTAAAATCGCAGTCACCAACCAAGCGGAAACCTGATTTCTTGCTGCTGTCTGGGATGCGGTTTACACCAACATCAATTACAACAGCTCCATCCTTTACCATATCAGCAGTAAGAGTATGAGGACGACCACTTGCAACTACTACTATATCTGCCTGGCGGGTAATTTCTGCCATATTTTTTGTACCTGTGTGGCACATTGTTACTGTACAGTTTACATCCTTGCGGGCAAGGAGGATTGAAACTGGCTTTCCTACTATATTTGAACGGCCAATTACAACGGCATGCTTACCGGCTGTTTCAATTCCGGCTCTCTGCAGTAAAACAATAATTCCATGAGGTGTGCATGGAAGGAAGCCAGGTCGACCAATCATCATATTTCCAACAGAAACAGGGTGGAAGCCGTCTACATCCTTTTCAGGAGAAATTGCCATAATAACCTTGTCTTCATCTATATGCTTTGGAAGTGGAAGCTGAACAAGGATTCCATGAACACTATCATCTTTATTTAACTCATCAATTAATGAAAGAAGTTCTGCTTCTGAAGTGCTTTCTGCTAAATGCATACTGCGGTCTTTCATTCCAACTTCTGCCAGAGCCTTCTGCTTTCCTGTAACATAAGAAACAGAGGCAGGATTATCACCTACAAGAATAACAGCCAGACATGGCTCAATTCCCTTTTTTTTAAGTTCAGCCACCTTTGCGGCAACATCAGCACGAACATCAGCAGCAGTCTGCTTTCCATCTATAATTTTTGCACTCATCAGAGTATCCTCCTGTCTTCTATCACAAAGTCTTTACAGCTTTGCTTCTTATCTTTTGTAACCTTATTTTATTATGACAGTTTTATTGATAAATACTTCATAAAAATATATATTTGTGTAATAGTTAACAAACCTTTTGTTTACTTCTACACAATATAACAAAAAAAAAAAGGTCGCAATATGAAACGATTCATTTCAGTGCTTGCAATTTTTTGTCTTTGCACAACTTTGATTTTTGCCCAGGAAGATGACGGTGGCGATTATTATGACGATGGTTACGTTTACGAACAGAACGGAGCCGGAGACAGATTTTTAAAGATTAATCTGATGTTTAATTTTCCTCTTAATTTTGGAGAACAGCTTTATGTTGGTGGAGCAGTAGATGCAGGTTATTATCAATTTCTTGCTTCTAATCTTGCTATAGGTGGTGAAGTTCTTGTTGCTTATGATGTAACAATCGGAAATAAGCCTCTTATTCTGGCTCCAATAACCTTTGGCCTTTTGTATCAGCCAACAATTGGAAAATTTGAATTTCCATTAACAGCAGGAATTGGTGTTGCAACCACTTCTTGTCAGGGAGAAACCTACTTTCCGGGCTTTACTGCAAAGGTTAGCGCCGGTATGTTCTACCGCATTACTGAAATGTGGTCTTTAGGTCTGTATGGTTCAGCCTACTGGCTTCCACAGTGGTTCTCTAATCCCGAATACAACGACAACGGATTTTTTGCTACCGCTGGAATTGGCGCCCGCTACCACTTCTAAGATAAGGATTATATAATGAAGAAAAATATTTTTATAACAGCAATTCTTTTATGTTCACTATTCTTTTCAGGATGTTATGACACAGTATTTTATGATGTAAGAAACGACGTAGCACCAGAAAAGGCAACAGTTTCAGGAAATATTACTTCTATCACCCGCTATACTGTAGGCGGAAGTGAATATCTGGTTTTAATTGCAAATGATGGTATTAAATACAAGGATGCGTCTGTTAGCGAGCATGGCGCCTGGGTTACCCTTTCAGAAGCTGCACTTCCTGCAAAGCTTCACTCTTATGAATACTTTTCAGAAACTCACGAAGGTGAACAGATGCTCAAGGTGCTTGCAGATGAAAGCACCCTTTATGTAGTTTCTGCCGCTTATGAAAATGACTACAGCATTGGAACAACTGTTCCTAGTGCAATAAAGCTTTATGCTATTCAGGTTACAGACTGGGCTTCAATTACAAGTGACAGCTGGACAACAATTATTGGAAGTGATGATTCTGACACTTACTTCCCTCTTTATGTATATGACGATTATTATTTTTCTGCCTTCAGTGTATTCCAGACTAACTCTCCTATGCCTGCTCACAGAAAGGTTTATTTAAGGACTGGAGATGTTGACGCTCATGATAAAGATTACAAGACTGTTGCTTACTATGAATTAAGCGGACTTTCTGCTCCCACTTCAATTTCTGTAACTACACAGGATGTTACACTTGGTTTATCTGACAATAACTGTGCAAGTTCTGCAGTTTACTTTAATGACGAAGTTTTATTCTTCAATTCTATTGCTTCAACAACAAATGAAACTTTTGATGATGAAGCTACATATTTCTATTTCTCAGTGAATGATAAAATTAATCACAGTACAATTTATCACAGTGCAAGTGCAGGCTCTTATGAAAGTACAAGCCTTGATGCAGGCTATACAGTTTCTGCTCTTGCAACCTGTTCTGATGTGCTTTTAGTTGGAAGAGGAAACTTTTCTTCTTCATCAACCTCTTCCTCTTCCGGTGGAATTAAAAAGACAAGTCTGACAGATGGAGTACCAGGAACAGCCTTTATTGATTTTGAAACTAACGCATCATTCCAGATTTCAAGTTCTTACTATGTAACAGCTCTTATAAATGCAACTCCGGACCTGTCAGAATTAGAAAGCGACCTTTATGCAGCAATTACATATATAGGTTCAGGAACTTCAACAAGTGTTTCTTCAAGCAACAAGGGACTCTGGTCTTACTATCCTGACAGAGGAAACTGGAATAGAGAATAAAAGCCTATGGCGGAAAGCTTATTTGAACAGACAAAAATGCAGACAGAGCCTCTGGCGGCCCGAATGCGCCCACGAAATCTTGACGAATATATTGGTCAGGATCACATTGTAGGCACAGGAAGGCTCTTAAGGCGTGCAATTGCAGCTGATCAGCTTACTTCCGTCATTTTTTATGGTCCACCGGGAAGTGGAAAAACCACCCTTGCCCGGGTAATTGCAAATCACACAAAATCGAATTTTATTACCCTAAACGCAGTCCTTACGGGAGTTGCTGATATCCGCACCTCTATAAAGCAGGCAGAGGATTACAAAAACCTTTATTCCCGAAGGACTATTCTTTTTGTAGATGAGGTTCATCGCTGGAATAAAAGCCAGCAAGACGCTTTATTACCATGGGTAGAAAATGGCACTATCATTTTAATAGGCGCAACTACCGAAAATCCATTTTTTGAGGTAAATAAAGCCCTTGTATCCCGTTCTCGAGTTTTTCAGCTGAAACCTTTGACTAAGGCTGACCTGGAAAAAGCAGCGGCCCAGGCTCTTACGGACACTGACCGTGGATATGGGCATTGGAAGGTGGAGTTTGAAGCCGGTGCTCTGGAGCATTTAATAGACACGGCAAATGGAGATGCCAGGTCTCTTTTGAATGCACTGGAACTGGCTGTTGAGACTACTCCGGAAAAGTGGGCCCCTTATGCCCAGCCTCCTGTTCCAGCCTACGGCAGCAAGATTTACATTTCAAAAGAAGCGGCAGAAGAGTCTATTCAAAAAAAGGTTGTCCTTTACGACCGTGACGGCGACTATCATTATGATATTATTTCTGCCTTTATAAAAAGCCTTAGAGGACGGGACCCGGATGCTGCCATGTACTGGCTGGCCCGCATGGTTGCAGCAGGAGAAGATCCTCATTTTATTTTCAGAAGAATGCTTATTTCTGCCTGCGAAGACACAGGTCTGGCTGATCCTCAGGCAATTTCTGTAGTAAATTCCTGTGCAGAAGCTTTTGACCGGGTTGGAATGCCGGAAGGACGTTACTTTTTGGCCCATGCGGCCCTTTATCTTTCTACGGCACCAAAATCGAACAGCAGTATGGCCTTCTTTGATGCTTTAGCCAGCGTAGAAAAAGAAGATGCAGAAGTTCCAAATCATCTTAGAGATGGAAATAGAGATGCAGAAGGCTTTGGACACGGAGCAGGTTATCTTTACCCCCACGCCTACCGGGACCACTGGGTTGCCCAGCAGTATCTTCCGGACACTCTTTCGGGAAGAGTCTTTTACACACCAAGCACTCAGGGCTACGAAGCTACAATACGAGAAGATGTTCTTTCCCGCAGAGAGCTTCAAATTGCCTCTATTCTTGAAAAAAACAATTCCGGAGAATTATACACTTCAGACGAGCTTGCCTCATCACCAGAAGAAACCGGTTCAATAAATATATTCAAAAAACCAGCTGCTCAGGATTCTGAATTTGGCGCAAATCCTATTTCACAATGGTGGGTAAACGAGCATTTTAAAGGCGGCGAAGATAAAAAGGCAGAAAACCTTACCTTCAGTCCAAAGGATCCTGTAAAAGAAATTGCCTTTGACAGGGCTGACCGTTTCTGGCGCCAGCGCCTGGATTCTAACCGGGCAGAGGTTTTACTGAATATCCGCGATACAATGGTAAATATGGCAGAGCTTTTGCGTCACCACCGTTCGCTTATCTGGAATGCCGATAACGGACTTCTTTTATGGGAAGTCGCAAGAAATACTCCGGAAGGAGTTACCTGTGGCGTCTGCCGTACCCAAAGGGGAAAAGAAGTTCTTGAACAATACGGAAGAACTCTGGGAAGTCTGGACCGTCCCCTCCTGCAGATACGAAATCAGAATAATCAGAAAACAAAGCAGGAATTTCTTACTCCAAAGGAATTTTACAATTTAATAATTCGGTTTCAGTATAACGGTGCTGTTTTTGACAGACTTTTCTTTACAGACCCATTTTCTTCCGAAAAATCAATTCAGGCTCTGGCAGAATCTCTGGCTGGCATCCTTAATCCACAAAAAGATTTTTATGAAGAGGATGACAGTGCAAATGCAAGCAATTCAGGCTTCGAAAGAGATGACGATAAGACTGATGAAGAATTCAGCTACGAACGTCCCCTTGCAGAAGGCTGGAAACTGATTCTTTCACAGAAGATTCCATGTAAGGGGCAGCACATTGGCAAGCTTGTAGAAAACCAAATACTTACAAGAGAAAGCAGCAAAAGCTTCCGCGAAGAGCTTGATAAAATGGAAGAGGCAGAACAGTCCTTCTTTAGTGATAGAGATAATCCTCTTTTCTCCTGGGATGCAATGACAATAGCAAATGCCTTCCGCAAACAGGGCTTTTCTGTAAAGGTTGCCTGTCAGGACCTGATTGAAAAAAGGCGTATAAGTCGTGAAGAAATACAAAAATGGTTTGATACGGAAACCTCATCTTACGGAAGCTTTATTTGCCAGCAGATGGGTGCTAATCAGCTTCAGAAAATTGTGAATCTGCTGGAAACTTCATGTGAAAAAACAATTTTTGAATGGAAGAGTGAAATAGCCTTTATATCTATTCAGAAAAAATAAAGGCTGGGAAGCAAAAAGCAGCCCAGCCCCAAGTTTAATCTCTTATTGAATCTATATTTGCCTTTCCTCCAGGAACGAAAGGTAAAACATTTTCTTCAGAATCAACACTTACACGAACAAAACAAGGCTTATTCTGACGATTTGCATCAAATGCCTTTTTGTACCAGTCTGGGTCAGAATCGGCATCAACCGCTTCAATACCAAAACCTCGGGCAATAGAAAGCAAATCAGGTTCTCGGCCAAATACAGAAGCACTGTAATTTTTTTCAAAAAGATATTTCTGCTGCTGGTAAACCATACCAAGAGTTCCATTCTGGAAAACAATAATTGTTACTGCAAGATTCTGCTCCGCAAGAGTTGCAAGCTCCTGAACATTCATCATGATAGAACCGTCACCGCTAAAGCAAACAATTCTTTTATCCGGATTTGCAAGTGCAGCTCCAATAGCTGTTGGAAGGCCAAAGCCCATTGTTCCAAGACTACCTGAAGTAAGGAAGCTTCTAGGTCTTTCAACCGGATAATATTGGGCGGCCCACATCTGATGCTGACCAACATCTGTTGTAATAATTAAATCTTCAGCCTTAATTCCTGCTTTTGCAGAAAGCTGAGGAACAGAAGAAATAAAGGTACGAGGATTTGCAAGCTTTTCTCCCTTTGGACGTCCGCAATCAAAAGAATCATTTTCTTTCTTGATTTTACGAACCTCTTCAAGCCAGGCTTTATTAGCAGACAATTTTCGTTCTGAAGCAAGCTCCGCAAGAACCGGGAATACTGATTCAACATCTGCAACAATAGAGATATCAGTCATCATAATTTTATCAACTTCGGCTGCATCAATATCAACATGAACAATCTTTGCATTTGGACAGAAGGTCTGAACCATACCAGTTGCACGGTCATCAAAACGAACTCCGGCGGCAATTACAAGGTCGCTTTCGTGCATAGCATAGTTAGCGGCGTAACATCCGTGCATACCTACCATTCCAATAAATTCCTGACTACTTTCAGGAATACAGCCAAGTCCCATAAGGCTTGTTACAAGAGGAATAGAATAGTTATCAATAAATTTAACAAGACCAGAAGAAGCTTCAAGAGTGTCACAACCACCACCACAATACAAAACAGGCTTCTTTGAAGTAGAAAGCAGCTTTGCTATAGCGTCCAGTTTTTCTGTATATTCATCTGCCGGAGTATGAAAGCGGATATCACGAACACGAATCTTGCTGATATCAGGCCAATCCTTAAATTCACATTGCTGAAGCTGAATATCTCTTGGAACATCAATTAAAACAGGGCCTGGACGGCCGCTCATTGCAATTTCAAAGGCCTTTGGAATAACTTCAAGAAGCTCTGCGGCAGATTTTACCATTACAGAATGCTTTGTAATTGGGAAGGAAAGACCAAAGGTATCTGCTTCCTGGAAGGCATCTGTACCAATAAGGCTTGTGTTTACCTGCCCCGTAATTGCAATAATAGGAATAGAATCTGCACGGGCATCTGCTATAGAAGTCAGAAGGTTCATAGCACCAGGACCAGAGGTTGCAAGACAAACAGCTGGCTTTCCTGTTGAACGGGTCATTCCCTGGGCAACAAAACCGGCTGCCTGTTCGTGGCGCACAAGGACGTGCCGGATTGAAGAACGATTGAGTTCATCATAAAGAGGAAGAATAGAACCACCCGGAATTCCGGCAACAGTTTCAATTCCATACATTTCCAGCATTTTAACAATAATTTGTGCGCCTGTTTTTTTCATTGTTTTAACTCCTGTAAATCAATATTTAAATAAAAAAAGCTCCCCTTCCCGGAGAGCTTCTTTCTTATATCCATGCAATTCACAAAAATATACGACACCGCTCTCTGGTTATTTTGTAACCACATTCACGAGGACGACAACTTTTAGTGAAGTATTAAATTTCATTGCGAATATTTTGCAAATTTTATACCGATGTGTCAAGACCTTTATGAAGGGCATCCAGACGGGAAAGTCTGGCTTTATCAGGTTCGATACAGAGGTTCTTTTCCTGACTTGGAAGCACCAGGCCCTTTGGACCATTTTTTGCGCGACGTAAATATTTTACATGAGTATAATAAAGGTCTGTTTTACCGGCATTTCTGGCCTTAGAAAAATAAACAGCAAGATTAGCCGCATCAAGCAGAATATCCAGAGGAACAGTTTTCCCCTTGCGAGCCTTTATAAATACATAACCACCGGGAAAATCACGTACATGAAGCCATAAGTCTTCACCGCGGACATGATGGCGCAAAAGCTCGTCATTTTCATTAGCATCACGACCAACAAGTATATACCAGCCGTTCACAGTATAATCCAGTCCAGGATGAGTCTTTTTTGTCTGCTGCTTAGGGGTGGTATTTTTTCGTAAAAGCTGTTCAATTTTTACCGGATTCGCTTCATTTTTTATATTTTCATACTGATTTTCCAGTTTTTGAAGATTATTCCGGGCAATAGCAATATCATGCTGAACTTCATCAGTTCCAGAAACTGCCTTTTTGTATTGCTTATAATAATCAGCCGCATTTTCCTGAGCAGATTTTTTGGGATCCACAGAAATGTGAACTATTTTTCCACTTTCAAAATCCTCACATTCAAGAATCCTGCTGCCCTCCTTTAACTGATATCCGAAGGATAAAATCAGGTCTCCGTAATGCTTAAGCTGGGGAGCATTTTTAAAGGCTTCTAATTTTTCCTCCAGATTCTTAAGGGCGGCCTCCTGTCTGGATCTTGTTACGTTGTACCATTTTTCAGCCTTTTCCAGCAAAGAAGCACGCGATAAAGATGATGATTTTTCGCTATACCACCAGTCTATATACTCATTAAAAGAATTAAATTCCCGATTTTCAGCTTCTATAGGACGGACAGGGAAACGTTCCTGAGACTCCTTAAGCTTTTCCTGGTCAACTGCAGGAGGAATAAAAACTTCCCCCTTCATTTCGTATCGTTCAGGGCGGCGGAACATTGAATCCAGAACTAAATCACTTTCATCACAAAGAATTACATTTGCGGCATTATTCCAAAGTCTTATATAAAGTCTAAAGCGCTCTGAATCTTCACTTCCCCCATGAGAAAGCTCCATCAAAATAACCCTTTCAAGACCAAGCTGAGAACAGGAGTTTATACGACACCCCTTTATTCGAGATTTCAGAAATTCCATGAAGCGAAGAGGCTTTTCGTTTTTAGTAATTTTTCTGCGGCTTTCATTCAGACGAACGGCATTCTGGGCTGTACAGATAATTACAGTTTTTGCATTACCTTCTCTGTAGGTATAAAGAGCCAGAGTATCAAAGCCAGGCTGAATAATATCCTGAATAAAAGCACCTTCAAGCTTCAATTCTTCCAGGATTTTATTGATTTCATTACAGTTCAAAGACATATTTTTATTATAAGGAATCCATCAGAATTCGCAAGCATCCATCTAAAATCCTTGAGAAATAGCTCTGAAAATCATCATTATAATAGTGAATAATAATGAATAAATAATGACGTATTTTACATTTTATTGTATAATAATTCGGTGGATAATTTGGATATAAGCAAGATAAAAGGAGTAGCTTTTGACATTGACGGAACGCTCTACAGAACGTGGAAGCTTAATGTTCGCATGTCATTTTATTTTTTAGGACACTGCTTCTTCTTTTTGAAATATGGACTTGTTAGAAATATAATGCACAGAACTGAAGCTCTTGAAGATTTTGTAGAGGTTCAGGCAAATCATATGGCAAAAAAACTAAAAACAAGTCCGGAAGATGCTAAGGCTCAACTGGATAAAATTGTTTATAAGGGCCTGGAAAAATATTTTGATAAAATAAAGCCTTGCAAGGGCTCTGTTGAATTTATTCGGGACCTTAAGGCAAATGGATATAAAATTGCACTGCTTTCTGATTTTCCCCCAGAACAAAAGGGAGATATTTGGGGAGTTAAAGAGCTTTGTGATTTTATGATTGGCTCGGAAGAAGCAGGGGCGCTAAAACCGCATCCAGTTCCTTTTGCAAAGCTTGCAGAAGGACTTGAACTTTCTCCTGAGCAGATACTTTACATAGGTAACAGCCATAAATACGATGTTGTAGGCGCAAAAAATGCTGGCATGAAATCTGCCTGGCTTATTGCTCCTCAGCAGGGCTGGTTCGGCAAAAAATCAAAAATAGCCGACATAACCTTCTGGCACTATAAACAGTTGTCAGACCTTTTTTTCAAAGATAATAAAAAAGAATAATAGATAAAAAACTGGGTGGGGATTAAAAAATGGCAATAGCAATCGCAGTTCTCGTTTCTCTTATCATTTCATTGGGAATTTCAATTTACTTTCATGGGATCGACAAAAACAGCAACTCCTTGGAGAAGGTAAGAAAGTATGCTGATAAGCGTCAGGATGAAATGGCGGCTTTTTTCAAGGAAATACAGTCTAAATTTAATATTATCATTAGTGATTTTAACGCACAGCAGACCCAGGCTAATGCCGCAATCAAGCTTCTTAAGCAGCAGAATGATGAATTTAAAGAGAAAATCAGAACCTTTGACCAGAGCATTGCCTCTGTTCAGGCAATTAAAAATCAGATTGACAGCTACGGAAAGGCTCTTGCAGAGCTTGATGACATGACCGTACAGGTTGAAGAAAACCTTGACCGCATCCACAAGGAAAGCAGAATTATTGACAGCCTTTCTGCAAAATTAAATAAGCAGCAGCAGACAGTAGAACAGATAGACAAGAAACTCCCTGAAGTTGTTAAAGAATTTTCACAGCAGAATGCAGAGCAGCTTAAGGCAGTTGGAACTAAGCTTCTTGACCAGTACGAAAATTATGCAAGTAACCTTGCCGGCGAAATTAAAGATTCACAGAAAGCAGCAGAAAATGCCCTGGTTTCAATTAAGCAGAGTATTCAGTCGGCCTACGATGCCGCTACAAAGCATGCAGAAAACCTGGAAAACACAGCCTTCGAGCATCTTAGTGAGCAGGCACAGAGCCGTTCAGATGCTTACATGAAGGAGCTTAAAGATAAAACAGATGCTTTGCAGAAAGAGCTTAACAGACAGCTTGCGGATCTTACCACAGCTATGGAAAACAAAACTCTGGAATTGCAAAAAACCTTTAACGACAAGACCGACGAAACAGAAAAGAATTACCGTTCTACTGAGTCTAAAATTGTTGCAGATACTAAGGCTTCCATGGAAAAAATGCAGGCTGACTTTGCCGAAAAGATTAATGCTCTTCAGGCAAAATATGCGCAAATGCTTGAAAGTGTTTCGGGCAAAAATGATGCTCTTATCACTAAAATTACGACAAGATTTGAAGAAGACAACAACAAGCTTGATGAAAAGTACAGCAGTCAGATTGCAAACGTTTTGAATAAGAATGACAATAATTACGATGCGCTGACTCAGAAATTTGAAAGTGATTTGCAGAAATTTAAGGAGACTTATGCTAAGGCATTTGACACTGCAACTGCAACAAACAATCAGAAAATAAATGAATTTAATCAGCAGTTTGTTGAAGAACATAAAAAGCTTCTGGAAAACTTTAATAACACAATAAATGGCTTCCAGGAAGAAAGCGAAAGAAAACTGGCCGAATTTACTTCAGAAAACACCCTTCGTATGGAGCAGCTTTTTGCAGACAGCGATTCCCGTCTTTCTGAATTCGACACAGAAGCAAAACAGAGAATTGAAAGCCTTAACGAAAGAACAAGAGCTCAGATTGACAGTGTTGAAAACGACGCTAATCTTAAATTCTCTACCCTTGAAGACCAGGCAGAAAAGAAGATTCAGACTCTTGCTGAAGAAACAAATACAAGACTTCAGGCAATTGAAGCTGAAACAAACAATAAGATTCAGACCTTTACAAATGCTACAGAAAATAAGGTTCAGTCCTTTGCCGCAGACACAAGTGCAAAGGTAGATGACATTACAAATCGCTACGGAAGTAAGATTGAAGAAATTGAACGCCTTAGTGCCGACTACAGCTCTAAGATAGACGCTCTTCGTAATGAGCTTGAAACAACTACAAGCCAATACACAGAGCGTTCACAGAAGCTTCATGAAGAAATTGAAAACATGCAAACAAATCTTGCTGAAACACTTAAAAAAGTTTCTGCAGATGCCGCAATTTCTGTTCAGGAAGCAGAAAATTCCGTACACAACATTCAGCAGCAGTGTGAAGAAGCAACTGCAAAGGCAGAAAAGCTTCAGCCTGAGCTTGAAGAAAAGATTTCTCAGATTACAGGCAGTCTGGAAGCAGTTCAGTTTGACACCCAAAAGAAAATTGAAATCTTCCAGAATGATACAAATCAGCAGTTGGATTTGCTTTCTAAAAATGTTCAGGATGCAATCAGAAAGGCAATTTCTGAAAGTGAAGGCAAGCATATTGATATTCTTGAAGATGTTGATTCCCAACTCAGCACCTACAAGAGAGAAATTGAATACAAGCTTTCTCAGATTCAGCTTTCGCAGTCTGATATTGATAACCTTGAAAAGAGCCTGCGCGGAGCTATGCAGGAAGTTCAGAATAGAGTTCTGGGCGACTTTGATAACTTTACAGCAAGCCAGCAGCAGAAGCATGATGAGTTCAGCAGAGCTATCAAGGAAGATTCAAATCAGCTGGAAACTAAGATTAATGAAATCAACGGCTCTTTGGATGACCTTAAGGCAACCGCAACCGGCAGCATGAGTAATAAGCTTAAGGAATTTGAAACCCTCTTTAATCAGACTCTTTCTACAAACACAAATCAGATTGATTCTGACCTTGCAGACTGGAAGCACGAACTGGATACAAAGCTTTCTAGTCTTACAAATAATTACGAGGATGCCCGCCGCGAGGTAGAAACAAAATATACAGAAGAACTTAAGTCTAATGTTGAAATGCTGCAGTCAAAGGCCAGCGAACATCAGGCTAAGATAAATGCTTCTATCGAACAGACAAAGGCAGAAATGCAGGAAAGCATTCAGGAAGTTCAGGAGCTGGTAAACGGCTTTAAGAATGAAACAAACACTTCTATTTTGACAATTTCTCAGAATTCAGAAAATGAACTGAAAAATGAAATTGAAAGAAGCATGAATCTTGTTCAGTCTAACCTTTCAAAGGTTCAGAATGAATTGCTTGAGGATTTAAAGACCTTTAAGGAAAGTATTCAGAATCAGCAGGATAATGGAAAATCTTCTATTGATTCTGCAATTTCAGAATTTACAACCTGGAAAATACAGATTAAAAATCAGCTGGAAGATTCACAAAAGCTCTTTGAAGATGATATATCTACCTTTAAGAATTCTTCACAGACAAAGATTGATGAAATTGGTCAGCGTCTCGTTCAGAATATGAATGACTACGAAGAAAGTGTAATCAAGCAGCAGAATGACTTAAACGAAAAAATTGCCGAACTCGACAACAGAACTGATAAGTCAATTCAGGCTTACGAAAGCCGTGCAGAACAGATTCTCTCTCAGCTTGGAACTATGTATGAAGATATGCTTTCTGCTACAGAGCAGAAGGTTCGCGAACAGAATGCAGACGCTTCAGCAAAGGTTGACGCTCTCCGCAAGGAAATTCAGGAAGCCACAGATAACAACAAGGCAAATCAGTCTAAGATGGTTTTGAAAATGCAGGACGATGCAAACATGCTTCAGAGCTACATAACTGAAATTTCAAAGGAACTGCAGGATGTAAAATCAAACATCCAGATTTTTGAAAAGGCAGATAAGATGAAGCGTCAGCTTGAGGATAATATCCAGAATCTTAACAGTGCCTTTAATAAGATTGATTCTTATTCTCAGAATGCAGCTAAATTTAATACCCAGTACAATGATATGCTGAGAATTAATGAAGAAATCACAAATCAGTTGAGTAAGTTTGAAAGTCAAAAGACAAAAGTTATGGACCTTGAAAATCAGTTTAAGAAGATGATAGATCTTTCAAATACAATTGATGAAAGAATTTCTTCTTTGAATACAACAAAGGATGACCTTCAGACAATGGAAGTTACTGTAAGAAACTATAATGATAAGCTTCAGTATGTTTCTGAGCAGTACGAACGTCTGGACAAAAAGGATGAAGTAATCAATAGAATTAAAACTGATGTTGATTCACAATTTGACAAGCTTAAGGATCTGGAAAACAGACTTCTAAATTGTGACCGTCAGGCAGTTTCTTTGCCAAAGGAAATTAAAGATGTTCAGCAGAATGTAGATAAGATTTTGCAGAATGGCCCTAAGATTTCTGAAGCAATCGGAAGACTGGAAAATCTTGATTCCCTGATTTCTGATACTGAAAAGAAGATTGATACACTTAAATCTTTGGATAGCGGCTTTAAGAAAACAGAAATGAATCTTCAGGGCCTTTCAAGAGATGTTGATAACAGATTAAGAGTTCTGCATGATATTACAAAGCAGGATTTGAAGTCTCAGTCAGTTCCACAGGGACACACAAACCCTCGTGATAAAGAAGCAGTACGCCAGCTTAAACAGCAGGGCTGGTCAATTCAGGAAATTGCTTCAAGACTGGGAATGTCAGAAAATGAGGTTGATTTAATACTTCAGATTCCAGAGTTCAACGATTAAACTAACGTGAAAGGAGGCAGACACATTCTGCTTCCACCGCTTCGCTAGTGCCAACAGGAGGGAGTTTCTCTCCTGTTTTTGCTTTAACAAAGACCTGACTGCAATCTACTTCAAGAATTGCGGCAATTGATTCAATTACCTCTTGTCGTTTTGGAAGGAACTTTGGTTTTTCAAGTTTAATAACGCAGTCAATATTTTCTATTTTCCAGCCTTCGGCACGAACATCCTTCATAACAGTACGAAGAAGCTCTGCTGAATCAGCATCCTTCCACTTCATATCCTCAGGAGGAAAATAAGAGCCTATATCTCCAAGGCCAGAGGCCCCCAGAATGGAATCAGTTATAGCATGAAGAAGAACATCTCCGTCAGAATGGCCGTCTTCGCCTTTTTCAAAATCAAAGGTTACCCCGCCCAAAATCAGCTTTCTTCCGGCAACAAGTCTGTGTAAATCATATCCAAGGCCAACTTTAATCATAGCTTCTCCAAATCTGAAGGATAGGTAATTTTTATATTTGCAGCTTCCCCAGGGATTACTTTTACAGCCCCGCAAAAAGCCCCCCAAATCTCAGTATCATCTGTAAATTCACGCTCCCCTTCCATTTGCCGCGCCTTTTCATGCGCCTCCACCAACCGGACAAACTCAAAGCCTTGTGGTGTCTGCACCGCCGACAGCGTCCCCCTCACCAAATGCCTGACCACAAATCCATCCGCATCCACTTCTTTCTGCGTATCCGTCGGCGTCAGGCCCGGAACAGCCGCACTGTAGCTTACAGTGGCAGAAGCAACTTCCCTTACCAGGTCCGCAGATAGAAAGGGGCGCGCTCCATCGTGAATTAGTACATAGTCCACAGCGGGGCAAGCTTCCTTTAGGGCAAGAAGGCCCCTTCTAACAGAAGCCTGGCGGCTATCTCCACCCTCCGTAATTATCAGCGGGCAGTCACCAAGTTTTTTTTCGAATGTAGAATCTGCGTACAAGGCTTCGCGGGCTTTTTCCTGCCCTCCTTTTGGACAAGTGACAAGTAAAGCGGCAAGTTCCATTTCAGGGTAATTTGCCGTTAAAAAAACAGAGGCACAAGCCGAAAGAACTGTGCCATTTTTGTAAGGAAGGTATTCTTTTTTTATACCACCACCAATTCTAGTCGAAGAACCGGCGGCAGTAATAATTACAGCAATTTTAGAATGAATCGTCTTCTTCATCAAAATCTTCGTCTGAACCCATTTCATCAGCTGAATCAGAATCATCAGAATCGTCATCAGATTTAGAAGAGATGTCATCCATCAAATCATCATCTTCATCATCATCCATTGTAATTACATGCTTAACCTTTGGAGTTGCTCCAGGTGGCTCAAGTTTTACATGAATAGTTTCTGCGATTTCTTTTGTTGTCTTACCAAGAGCAAATGAAATTTCATCTTCAAGAAGTTTTTTGGCTGAATCATAGAGCTTGCGTTCCAAAATAGGAAGTTCTTTAACCTTACTGCGGTTATAAAGACAGCGAACAATAGTCGCAATATCCTTGATTGTTCCCTTTTTAAGCAAATCAAGGTTCATTTGATAACGAAGCTTCCAGTCAGAAGTAATTGGTTCAAATTCGTCAGACAAAAGATTAAGTGCTTCTTCTGCTTCCTGAGCAGAAACAATCTGGCGGATTCCCAAGTCTTCAGTTTTTTCTACAGGCACCATAACTATCATATCTGATGCCTCAATGTAAATCTTGTAATATGGGATTGTGGTGTCCTTAAATTTCTTTTCAAAGACTTCCTTTACAATTCCAACACCCTGACTAGGATAAACGACCTTCTGGTCAATTTCGAATTTTGTTTCCATAAGTTCAACCATTATACACTAAAAAAAAGAAAAATTCAATTTTACTTATCAGAAGTACCAGCGGAAGTTCAAAGAAGAACATAAGAAACCGGCACCAATACATTCCCAGAAGCCTAAAGAACCACCGATTGTTGTAATTTTAAAATCATCAGGACTGGCTATAAAATAAACAAAAGGAAGATATGAAGTAATTCCAACTTCAAAGCCCTGTTTAATTTTTACACCACCCCGGTAATAAAAGCCCAGTGCTTCCATATTCTGAACAACACCGTTTTCATAAAAGCCAACTGCACTTGCATAAGCAAGTCCCACTGAATCCTGCCAGCCTGTGTCATAACCATTAAAATTATAGCCGACATGAATTTTTGGAGTTACAGTCAGAAGTCCGGCGGAACCTTCGACATAATCAAAAAACAAGCTGCCACTTTCTACATTGCCACCTGTAAAGGCGCAGGAGAAAATGAATTCAGCATTATTATGCCCAATCAAAACCCCAAATTCCGGACCAAAAACAGAAAAACACAATTCAGGTGCAACAACATTATTCTTTTCCTCAGCTTCCTGAGCAAAAACCAACGAACAAGCTAAAATAGCGGTAAATAAAACTGCGATTACTCTTTTCATGAGCCTAATATAGCACGCAAATTTTTAATTGTCTAGGATGACTATTTTCATTATCTTCTTTTCGGGATTTTCGCAAATAGTGACATTCCTTGCTAAAGATTACTTTTTCTTGTATATTGACTGTGATGATAGATCAAAACATTGACATTACTGCAGATGAAATTGCAGAAGACACATTCTCAGACGAAAAAATCGAAAACGAAACTCCAGACACAGTAACTTTTGAAGATTTAGGACTTGACGAATACACTTTGAAGGCCGTTGAAAAAAAAGGCTTTATAACCCCATCTCCAATTCAGATTCTCGCTATTCCGAGACTTCTTACAGGAGATACAAATCTTATTGCACGTGCAAGAACAGGAACAGGAAAAACCGCAGCTTTTGGTTTGCCTATTATTCAGAATGTACGGGGAAAATCAGATCACGTAGAGGCACTTATTCTTGAGCCAACCCGTGAACTTGCAATGCAGACTTGTACAGAAATGCAATCCTTTGCAACTGACACTTATCCAAGAACTACAGTTCTTTATGGAGGTGCTTCCTATGCCGCTCAGATTAAGGACCTGAAGCGAGGAAGTGAAGTTGTTGTAGGAACACCAGGACGTATTAAGGACCACATTGAAAGAAAAACTCTTGATTTAAGCAAAATTAAATATTTCATCCTTGATGAAGGTGATGAAATGCTTGATATGGGATTTATTGATGATATTGAAGAAATATTCCGTCATGCAAATCCTGATTGCCGTATTCTTCTTTTTAGTGCTACTATGCCAGCTCCAATTCTTAAAATTGCGGGCGATTTCATGGGTGAATATGAAATCATAGAAGAAGAAAACGTAATTGATGAAGCCCTGCTTATTGACCAGAAATACTGGATTGTAAAAGAAAGCGAAAAGATTGAAGCCCTTGTAAGACTTATTGATATTTCACCGGATTTTTATGGTCTTGTATTCACAATGACAAAATCTGATGCAGATCGGGTTACCCGAGAACTGGATATGAAGGGTTACGAGGCAGCAGCCCTGCATGGTGATATCATGCAGAATCAGAGAGAAAAGGTTCTTGAACGCTTTAGGTTAAAGAAAACCCGCATTCTTGTAGCAACAGATGTTGCAGCCCGAGGAATTGATATAAAGGGTGTTTCTCATGTTGTAAACTACTCTCTTCCTTTTGATACAGCAACTTATGTACACCGTATTGGACGAACAGGTCGTGCAGGAACTACAGGTATTGCAGTTACTTTTGTTAGACCTGAAGAAAGACGTAAGTTAGGCTTCCTTTCAAAGAATATAAAAAAGGCCACTAAGAGTGATTTTGAAGAAGGTAAGATTCCAGGTGTAAATGAAGTTCTTTCTGTAAAAAATGAAAGAGTAATAAAAGAGCTTAGAGAAAAGCTTTTTGAAGAAAAGAAGCCTGAAGAAGAAATGTTGCCTGAAACAAATGCAGAGGCAATAGAATTGGCAGAAGGCCAGACAGAAGGTCAGATAGAAAATCAGGCTGATGGTCAGGCAGAAGACCATGCTGAAGGCGAAAGTGCCCCTAGCACAAGCCGGGAACTTGTCCGCCAGGAGCTGCTTACTCCAATTTTCAAGGATTTGGCAGCAAATCTCTGCCAGGGACAAAATGCGGAAGAAGTGCTTGCGGGCCTTCTTTCTGTAGTTTACGGCAAACAGCTTTCTCCAAAGCATTATGGAAGAATTAACACAAAGGATTCCGGCCCTCGCGGAAACCAGTTACGAATATTTGTTTCTCTGGGAAAAAGAGACGGCTACCGTGCAAAGGAAATTGCAGACTACTTTAGCGAGCTTCTGCATATTCCGGGCCGCATGGTAGATGATATTGACGTTGCCCAGCAGTTCTCTCTTTTAAGTCTTCCTGTAGCTTCGGCACGCAAGGCTATAGAAATGTCTAAGACAAACCGCAAGCTTCCTCATATGCATATAGATGAAAAGGAAGGTGGTCGTGGGCCAAGACGAAGTGGACGTGGCGACGGGGCCTTTGAAGGAAGACCAGCTCGCAGCGAGCAAACCGGCCGCGACAGAAGAGAACGTGACGGAAGACGCTCAGATAAACGCTCAGGTGCAGAAAAGTTTATAAAGGAAGGACGCAGCAAGGGGTCTCGCCCAAATGTTCATAATCAGACAGAAAGAAGTTCTTCCAGAAGATCTGGCAGCAAAAAAGCAGAACGCTTCTAGAGATAAGGCTTAAATTCAGGCCTTAAGTCAGCACAAACTGCCGCAGCTTTCTTAAAATCAGTCCAATTACTTGAAAAAATGAACTGAATACCGGGAAGCTCCGGCAGGTCACTTGGCGTTATAAAATCATAGTTTATTCCCTTATTATTAAAGAAGTGTGCAATTCTGGGAACACAGGACATAAGTACATAAGTGCAGAAGGTAGAACAGACAAATTTTTCCTTAAGTTTACTTGCCTTTTTATTTCTCAGCTTCTTTTCCAGATGATCTTTAAAATTTTCGTAATCAACAATAGTTGGAAAGCCTGGTAGAGGCAACTTTCTTTGCAGACAGTAAACCGCAACCGGAAAGTTATGCAAAACGGCATATTTTACTTCATGGGAATTGTAATAGCTTTCTACCATTTTCTTTGCAGCCAGATATTCATTTTCTGTAACAGGAAGTGCAAAGGTATACTGATAGGAAGAATCCGGAATACAAGTTTGCATATATTCACAGGAATTAATATCAGTGCAGGTTTCAATTTTAAGATTATATTTACCGCCTACAGTAAGTCCATAAAAAGAATCGGTCAAATCAAAGCCTATAGCGGCATGAGAAGCCTTAATTTCTGTTACGTTTGTAATATTCTGTCCTATCTGGAGTAATTTAGCAGGAAGATTGTGCTCATACTCAGGATCATAGAGTCTTAAAAAAATGTATTTTGGATTATCTATAGGAAGGAATATCTCTTCAGGAGTTTGACTTATATTCTTTTCCAAAGAGCGAAAGACTCTTTTAAAATGAAGAAAATCCTTATCGCGCTTAGTAAATTCTTCTATTTTGATGTAGGTGAATTTTGAAAGTCTCTCTAGAAGCATATATGCATTTTATATTATATATTTTTTTTAGTCGAGGATAAAAATAACCGATATAAAAATAATGAAAAAGCCAATTATTTCGACACTTCTTTTTTTAGCCTGCTTTTCTCTTTTTGCAGAAATGTACATGGAAAGAGCAACAGTTTCTTTTTATGCCAATGATTTTCATGGAAAGAAAACCTCCAGTGGAGAAATCTTTAACATGAATGATTTAACCTGTGCAAATAAAAGCCTTCCCTTTGATACAAAATTAAAGGTAACAAATCTTGAAAACGGAAAAAGCGTTACCGTAAGAGTAAATGACAGAGGACCTTTTGTTGCAGACAGAGAGCTTGACCTTTCTAAGGCAGCGGCAGAAAAGCTTGGTATGATTAATGCTGGAACAGCTCAAGTGAGCATAGAAATTATAAGTCGGGGACCAGATACAGAGCTTAGCAGAGTAACAGCAGAAAAAGCCATGAAACTGGTTGCTCAAAGAAGCGGTGGCAAGTCTCAAGCTAAGGCATCTGAAAGCAAGTCAAAAGCTCAGAGTCAGAGTAAAAGCTCTGTCGAAGTTTATCCGGAAGGAACTTTTTGGGATTTTCAGATGGGAGCTTTTTCTACCAGAGAAAATGCAAATCAGTTGGCACAAAAGCTTTTGAATGACGGCTTTGATGATGTAGTTTTTCAGAAAACAAGTAAAGTTTACCGGGTCGTTATAAGAAAGGTTCCCGCAAATCAGGTTGAAAAGATGAAGGAAAGTCTTTATAAAAAAGGCTACACAAATCCTCTTATCCGCCAGAGAAAGATATAAAGATTATAATATTTGATTTTTACTTTTAATACGTTATAATAAATAGACTATATACAATGGAGAAAAATAATGGAAGATATCTTAGATCCAGAAATTGCAGCATTATTAGGCAACGCAGAAAATGAATCTACAGGAGATATGGAAGACTTACCAATAGAGGACTTTAATCCTGACGAGCTTCCTACCAACAGAAAATCTCTTTTTTCAAAATCCGTTGATGAAGTTGTTACTTCTGTAAAATCAAGATCAATTCACGAGGTTGACTTAAGTCAGAAGGGCTTCGAAAAAATTGAAAATCCATTAAGCGATACTCCAAATCCAGTATTTAATGATCAGAAATATTACAAGATTGCCCTCACAGGAGAAAATCAGTCAGCACAGAGAGTACATCAGCTGCTTACAAAATATCTTACCTGTCAGGACCCAAAGGACAGAGCCGTTTTCAGACAGCAGATAGTTACCGCCTACTGGGAGCTTTTGCGTGGAATGGTCGGAAAAATGGTTGACTCCTCTGTTCCAATGCCAAAAAGGATGATGGTACGCTTTGGTGTCATTCTTCCTTCCCTTTTTAAACAGGAATCAAAAGAATATTTTTCTAAAATTAAATTAGACAATAAAACCGGCGAACCTGTTATGTACGTTGACGAATGGTTTAGGGAAATTGCCAGTGGCCGCATGAATAATTCTGCAACTGATGAAAAAAAGCAGGTAAAGGCAGCCAACATGACTCCAGACCAGGCCGCTTCCGCAGAACAGTCAAGACTTATGCAGCTGCAGTCTAAAAACTCAGGAAGAATGCAGAGCTCTGAAAACACCCTTTCTCTAAAAGAAAATGAAAGAGCTATGCTGGAAAATGAATTACAGAATAATATTAAAGAACTCTGCCAGCATCAACCAATTATGGGCTTTGAACCACACACAACAGCCTACTCTGACCTTCAAAGAAAACAGTTTGCTGTAATTACAGATGTGCTTCACAAGCTTTCAAGAAATGATAAAGAGCTTGCTAAGGCCCTTGAAGAATTCAAGGAAGCTAAAACAACTTATGATAATGTTCAGAACAAGATTTCTGCCGGTGGCGGTGCAACAATCTCTACAAATGATATCGAGGCTGTAAAGATTGAATATGAAACAGTTCGTCAGATGGCAAAAATGACCATTGGACGACGAGGAAATCAGTTCCCTATTTTTACCAGAGAGTTTTATCATTGTACAGAAAGAGGTACAGGAACCCGAGAAAATGTTCTTGAGGTTTTGCGCTGGGTAGAATCTATTGACCCTGGAGTTTTCCACCGTATTCATAAAAACATTCCAAACAGAATTGTACCTTATGTACTGCTGGTTCCAACCTACGGTGACCGTGGCTTCTGCTGGGAGCCTTTTGACCGTTACAACCGTGTTACAAGCCGTGGACGTATTGTTGTTCCAATGTATCCAAAGGATTTAACCATTGCAGTTCTTACTGCTGTAGCAGATTTACGCTGGCAGGTTGCAAAAGAAAAGGCTTCTTATTACTGGATGGAAGAAGGTCTTACAGGTCAGTATTACCAGCATGTAGAGCAGTTAAAGCTCAAGGGTGATCTAAAGGAATTCTTTATTGAAGATTATATTCTCTGGATGACCAAGGAATCTACCGGGGTTCAGAGACTTGATAAGGATGTACGAGGTATTTTCTGGAGAAATATGCCATTCCCTAAAGAGCTTAAGGAAGATTTACGCAAGCGTTCTCTTGTATATGATGAACTCTGCAAGAAGGATGCTAACCGCGAAATGAGTGATGGCTATTGATATTTTTCTTCTTTAGTCAGCACGGGGCTTGTGACAATTACTACAGCCCACTACATGAACATGCTTTTTTCCAAGGCTTTTGTTAAAAAGTCTTGCTGTCAAAGACTGCTCCGGTCCCACTTCCTTGTGGCATACGGGGCAGATTCTTTTTAACCCAGGCTGACAGACAGGATAACAATGAGGACAGCCCATTACAATCATCAGCTGGTCAGGAACATTCATTGGTCTGTAAACCTTAGAAATTATATTTTCACCTACATATAAAGAAGAATTACACAAGGGACATTTTACAGGCTGAAGGGGTCTTTTTCCTTTTGTTTTTGCAGCAGCCTTTTTATTAAAATATTTTATATACCACATAATAAGTGCAATAATCACACAAACTGCGGCGCCCATAATTAAGTAATCCATAAAATTATTATAACACAGCTAGTGGGTGAAAATATAAAATCTTAAAAAAAATTAAAAAAAATTACATTTTTTCCTAAACATTTTTTGCCAATTCCCGAAAATCAAGTATAGGGTGGTGGAAACCCGTGAGGTAAAGCACGAGGTGCTTTTTAACCACGTTGTGGCTAAACCCACCATGTGTTTTATCTTTTAACCAAACTATAAGGAGATTATTATGGTTATTAATCACAATATGAGCGCTTTGTTTGCTCAGCGTTCCCAGGGAATTCAGGATCTCAATGCACAGAAGAGTATGGAAAAGCTTTCTTCAGGTATGAAGATTAACCGCGCAGGTGATGATGCATCAGGACTTGCTGTATCAGAAAAAATGCGTGCTCAGATCCGTGGCTTGAACCAGGCTTCTGAAAACGCACAGAATGGTATTTCATTCATTCAGACAACAGAAGGATATCTTCAGGAAACAACTGATATTATTCAGAGAATCCGTGAACTTGCTGTACAGTCTTCAAACGGTATTTACTCTTCAGAAGATCGTATGCAGATTCAGGTAGAAGTTTCTTCTCTTATCGCAGAAGTTGACCGCATCGCTTCAGCTGCTCAGTTCAACGGTATGAATATGCTTACAGGACGTTTCGCTCGCCCTACAGGTGAAAACGCTGTTACAGGTTCTATGTGGTTCCACATTGGTGCTAACATGGACCAGAGAACACAGGTTTACATCGGAACAATGTCTGCTACAGCACTTGGACTCCGCAACATTGGTGATGAATCAATCATGACTCTCGAGACTCCAGATGAAGCTAACCGCGCAATCGGAACTCTTGATGAAGCTCTTATGAAGATTAACAAACAGCGTGCTGACCTTGGTGCTTACCAGAACCGCCTTGAAGAGACAGTTAAGGGTCTTGATATTGGTGCTGAAAACCTCCAGGCTTCTGAATCACGTATCCGTGATACAGACATGGCTGCTGAAATGGTTGAGTTCACTAAGGATCAGGTACTTTCTCAGGCTGGAACAGCAATGCTTGCACAGGCAAATCAGTCTTCACAGAATGTACTTAGCTTGCTCCGCTAGTT
>JAIKYB010000111.1 GCA_024683675.1 Treponema sp. | reverse complement strand
ACAGGAATGAATACACAGTCTCCTATAATCATTGCAGTAACAAACAAAGAGCTTCGCGATAAAATCAGTGCAGAGAATCGTTTTATTGGTGGCTGGGATCAGTCTTTTGATCCTTTTTATGGTGCTCCGGTTATCCTGATTGTTCTTGCTGATAAGGCTGTAAGTTCAAATTATATATATGATGGTTCTCTTGTAATGGGAAACCTTATGAATGCCGCCGAAGCTTTGGGAATTGGTTCAATCTGGATTCACCGTGCAAAACAGGAATTCGAAAGTGATTTTGGAAAGAAGCTTCTTGAAGACCTTGGAATTAAGGGAGACTTCGAAGGCATTGGTCACGTTGCTTTAGGCTATAAGGCCGAAGACGGTGTAAAGGAAGCTGCCCCTAGAAAAGAAAATTATGTTTATTGGGTAAAATAAACAGAAATTTTTTGACGAGATTTATAAGCTATGAAAACAAAAGTTTTATTTTTATTCCTCTTATCATTTTTTGTTTTGGAAGGTTGCTGGTCGGCATCAGAGAAAGCATATAAATCGGTATTTATGACAGATGGGCTCGAACTGATGAAGGAGGATAAAGATTTTATCCTTTTGGATGTTCGCCGTAAGGACGAATACAATGCCGGTCACATACCTGGTGCAATTCTGCTTACTAACGAAACAATGACCGAAGAAAAAGCTTTGGAAGTTCTCCCTGATAAAAATCAGACTATCTATGTATATTGCCGTTCAGGACGCCGCAGTAAATTGGCAAGCCAGAAACTTGCAGATTACGGTTATACAAAGGTAATTGAGATTGGCGGAATTCTGGATTATTCAGGCGAAAAAGAAAAATAAAAGAGTCTCAATTTTACTTCTGTAACTATATATTAAACGTCTCCTATAAAAAAATGGTTAATGCTGGAAAACGGGTGTATAATTCTAATTGGATTTGTGGCCTAATGAGGAGTAGAAGTTATGGAAACCGAAGTACAGTATATTCACAGTCTTAAATATGAAGACATTACAAGAACCTTAGCCCGAGATTTTTTTCGTATTTTTTGCGTAAACACAGACAATGATAAGTTTGTAGAGTTTATTCCTCATGAAAACGATCATACTCTTGATATCAGAATGCAGGGGGAAGATTTCAAAGAAATTGTTCGTGATTTTGAAAATATCACCTATGCAGAAGATATAGATACTGTACACACAGCCTTTACTAAAGGAAATATTCTTAAGGTTTTGAATGATGACGATTCCTTTTCCCTTAATTACCGCATGTTGATAGATGGTAAAGCTACCTATGTAAGGCTCAAGGCTGCCAGGGTAAAGCAGGAAGATCCCGCACATATCCTGATTGCCTTTAGTAACACAGATGCTCATATGCGTCGCCTTGCTATGTATGAGCGTACTATGCAAAATCATTTGACCTATGCTGGAATAGCTGAAGCTCTGGCTTATGATTATGACTGTATTTATTATATAAATACTAAAAGCAACGAATATATTGAGTACAAGTCCAGCGATGAATACAAAAAATTTGGATTCCCGGCAGAAGGCTCTGACTTCTTTGATTTCTATACAAAAGATTTTTATAAACTTATTTATGCCAGTGATAAAGAAACTTATATGCGTGCCGTGAATAAAAAAAACCTGATGAATGTACTGTCTGTAGATCGTCTTTTTCTTTTGACCTTTAGAATCCTGGAGAATGGACAACCGACTTATTTTAGAATGAAGGCAACCCGCATGGCTGCAGAAGATAATCATCATATAGTTATTGGATTAAGTAATATAGACGAAAGCATAAAACGACGGGCTCATTATGAAATGATGGCAGAGCTTGCTAATCGGGATTCTCTTACGGGAGTAAAAAGTAAGCATGCATATAATGAGGCAGAAACCCGTTTTAATATTGAAATAGAAAATGGTTCCTGTGAATTTGCTGTAGCAGTATGTGATGTAAATGGGCTTAAACAGATTAATGACAGCCTTGGTCACAAGGCGGGAGACAAACACATACAGGATGCCTGTGCAATAGTTTGTAAGGTTTTCAAGCATAGTCCGGTTTTCCGTATCGGTGGAGATGAATTTGCAGTTCTGCTTAAGGGAAGTGATTACGAAAGCCGCAAAGAGTTGATGCAGACTATTAATCAGATTGTGGAAGAAAATCGGGATCAAGGTAAAGTTGTCGTATCAGTTGGTCTTTCAGACTTTCTTGCTGGAAAAGATAAGAGTGTGGCAGATGTATTTGAGCGAGCGGATGCTCTTATGTATCAAAGAAAAATAGAGTTGAAAGGTTCTGCAGATAAAGTTCGTTAATGTGATATAATAATATTAATGGGAAACAGGACCTACATAGCCATAGATTTGAAATCCTTTTATGCCTCAGTAGAATGCCGCGAGCGCCTTCTAGATCCTCTTACAACAAGGCTTGTTGTTGCAGATAAAAGTCGCACCAGTAAAACAATTTGTCTTGCCGTTACTCCGGCTCTTAAAGCATACGGTCTTAGCGGAAGAAGCCGGCTTTTTGAAGTAGAAGCAAAGGCCCGTGAAATTAAAAGACAAAGTGGCAAAGAGCTGGACTACATAGTTGCTCCTCCCCGAATGGCCCTTTACATTCAGTATTCTACTCGAATCTACAATGTGTATCTTAGATATTTTGCCCCCGAAGACATACACGTTTATTCTATAGATGAAGTTTTCATAGACGCCACAAGTTATCTTTCCTTGTACAAAACTACGGCCCACGAGCTTGCAGTCCGGGTAATTCATGAAGTGCTTACTGAAACAGGTATTACGGCAACAGCTGGAATTGCTCCGAATCTTTATCTTTGTAAAATTGCAATGGATATTGTGGCAAAGCATATTCCTGCTGATAAGGATGGAGTGCGCATTGCCGAACTTGATACTGCTTCATACCGCAGGCAGCTTTGGAATCATCAACCTTTAACAGATTTCTGGCGGGTAGGGAAGGGGACAGCCCGAAGACTAGAAAAGTATTTTATCCGCACAATGGGGGATATTGCCCGAACTTCTTTGAAAAATCCTGAACTTCTTTTTGATGAGTTTGGAATTGATGCTGAAATCCTGATTGATCATGCCTGGGGAATAGAGCCGGTAGGTATGAAGGAAATAAAATCCTATAAGTCCGAAGCAAAAAGTCTTGGAAGCGGGCAGGTGCTTCATGAGCCTTATACTTACGAAAAGACAAAGATTATTGTACGCGAAATGGCAGAGCTTCTGGCCCTTGATTTGTTTAAGAAAAAGCTTGTTGCCAGTTCAATAACGCTTCAGGTTGGATATGATATTGAAAGTTTGAATCTGGATGATTTTGATGGAGAAGTTGTTCGTGATTATTACGGACGGGAAGTTCCCAAACCTGCTCATGGCAGCTGGTCTTTTACTACTGAAACTAATTCTTCCCGACAGATTGTTCAGGCCTTTATTGAGCTTTTTGAAAAAATCATAAACCCAGCCTGGCTGGTCCGCCGGGTAAATATAACGGCAAATAATACAAAGCCTGTCAGTGAAAGGCAGCCGAGTCTTTTTGACCAGGTAGATGAAAAGGAAGGTGGCCTGAATCAGCAGAAGGAAGACAGCCTGCAGAAAGCCCGACTTGAAATTATCAGGAAGTTCGGAAAAAATGCCATCCTCAAAGGGGTCAACCTTGAAGAAGGCGCTACTACCCGCGACCGCAACGCCCAGATTGGAGGTCACAAGGCATGAAAACCAAGCAGGAAAAATCCTACGATGATATTATAAATTACAATTGGAATTATGACTCTCTTCAAAATCGGATGCCTCTAAGTCAGAGGGCCAAAATCTTCCTGCCTTTTTCTGCATTAACTGGTTATGATGAGGCTCTGCAGGCCACCTTGAAAATAGAAATCGAAGAGGTTGAAGGCACTTACGGGAAAAGTAAAAGTTCCGAATATGATTCCTGACAAAATCTTTTTAGTTCTTTAAATCTTGTGCTATAATTCTTTATATGAGCAATGAAACTATCGTAACAAGCAGTCCGGTTGGACGCCATTTAGATTCCATAGGAGAAACAAAACCTGCTTCTTATTTAGTCTTTAACAAGAAGAAGGTTGAACTTGTAGCAAAAATTACTATCGGCCGATCAACTGATAATGATGTTGTTGTCGACAATAAACTTGCAAGCCGTCATCACGCTTTAATTCAGAAAATTAAAGACGCCTATTTTATAAAGGACGAAGAAAGTACAAACGGCACTTTTGTAAACGGAATAAGAATTCCCGCAGGAAAGTATGTAAAGCTTAAACCTGGTGATAAAATTACAATCGGAAATATGAGTCTTGTAATTTCATAATGGGCTTAAAAACACAATCTTTTCAAGAAATAAATAGCATTCTCTCTCAAAAAAAACTTCCGTCTTATAGTCAATTTTTTGAAATAGCAGATGAAGTATCTGATTTATTAATGTCCGAAAGAACAGAATACAGGCCAGAAGCCTCGAACGGAAAACCAGGCGGCCTTCTGGATTTTAAAAATGATTCTTTACCAGTGATTGTTGTTCCGGATTTACATGCCCGCCCATATTTTTTGCTCAACATTCTTCAGTATAAGCTGGAAGATGGGAAAACAATTTTTGAAGCTCTTGAGGAAGAAGAAATCCGCCTGATTTTTGTAGGTGATATTTTACACACAGAAAAAAATACCCGGGAACGCTGGGCCCAAATAGAGCAGGAATTTAAAGAGGATATTTACTCAGGGCCTGCAATTACGGCAGAAATGCAGGAGGGGCTTTCTCTTTTATGCGGCCTTATGAAGCTTAAGATTATGTTTCCTCAGCACTGTCATATTCTGAAGGGCAATCATGAAAATATTTACAATGTTACCGGGGATGGGGATTATGCCTTTGTAAAATATGCGGACGAAGGAAATATGTGCCGCTTATTCATTCTTGAAACCTATGGCGAAGATATTTTATATCTGATTCACTATTTTGAAAAAAGTCTTCCCTTATTGGTGCTGGCTAATAAATGCCTTATTTCTCATGCAGAACCAAAAAGGGCCTTTAGCAGACAGGAAATAATAGATGCTCCAATGGACGGCAAGGTTATAGAAGCTCTTACCTGGACTGACAATGATGCAGCCCGGGAAGGTTCCGTTGCCCAGACCATTAAAAATCTTACAGGGCAGGAAGAATGCGGAGATTACGTTTATCTTGGTGGGCACCGTCCTGTAAGCGGAAATTACAAGCTTAGACAAAATGGTTTATATATTCAGATTCATAATCCGTCTTTGCAGAATGTTGCGATAGTAAAAAGCGATAAAAAATTTAATCCAGATAATGATATTGTAGGGGTAGCAAAATGAGTGATGACTTTCCACCATTAATCGGAAAATACAAGGTTACAGGTATAATTGCGAAAGGAGGTATGGGTATTGTTTACAAGGCTATTCATCCTTCTTTGAAGCGTTATGTTGTAATCAAAAAAATGACAGCCCGCAACCAATCTGGAAATGCAGAAAGATTTAAGAAGGAAGCCCAGATTCTTCTGGATTTACAAAGTCCATATATCGTTCATCTTTTTGATTATTTTACTGAAGCCGGTTACCGCTATATGGTGGAAGAACTGGTGGATGGTATAGCTCTGGATAAGCTGATTAAAAAGCAGACAGCTCTTCCTTGTTCAGTTGCCATGCTTATTATGCAGGATGCCTGCTATGCCCTTAGATATGCCCATTCAAAAGAAATTGTTCACCGCGATATTAAGCCTGGAAATCTTTTAATCTCAAAGAGAGGCGAAATTAAGCTTGCTGATTTTGGAATTGCTTCCGATTCTGCCGGTGATAATGTTACAGAAACAGGGGTTGCCCTTGGAACTCCGGCCTATATGCCTCCTGAACAGTTTGAAGATTCTTCTTCTGTAGATGCCCGTGCAGATATTTATGCCCTGGGAATTATGCTTTATGAAATGCTTACCGGCACTAAGCCTTATCCTACAGAGTTTTCAATAGACACTCTAAAGACAATAAAAAAAGGCACTTATATAAATCCTAGAAAGCTTGATAAGTCTATTCCAAAGCCTGTCTGCAGATTGATTCACAAGATGATAAGGCCTAAGGCCAAGAATCGTTATCAGTCTATTAATGCAGTGTTAAAGCAGGTAAAAAAATACCTTAATCATTATGATACTCATGAATTAAGGGTTCAGGTAGCAAAATCTGTTGTGACACAGAAAACCTATACTTTTCCAAAAATTGAAGCAAAGGATAAAATTAAAATCAGGGTAAGAAGAATTATTCTTTCTGTTTTAGCCTTCCTTTTGCTTTTAGCTGCCTGCTGGAAATTAGGCTTTATTCACCAGGCAATTTTACGCAAATGGTATAGTCCGGTTACTATTGAAATGCGAATGCCACGTGCCCTTTCTAATAGTACAGACCTGCCGGTAAGAGCCTTTTTCTTTGAAAATGATAAGGATAAAATACCTGAAGTAAGGGGAGGTGATAGAACTCTCTTTGTACAGGGCAGCCGACTTGTCGATAAGCTTCTGGGGTATTTTTCTTTTAAAGGTAAGCTGGAAGTTAATCATCCTTCTGAAAAAAATAAGACCTATGTAATGAGAAAGCTTTATCTAAAGCAGGGCAATTATAGGGTAAAGGTAGTTGTAGGGCCTTATGTCTGGTGGAAATCTTTTACAGTTTCTTCTGACGATTGTCTGATTTCCTGTGATTTCCTTAAGAACATGGTGCGTAATATTAAAATTAAAAGCTATGCCTACGATGCTGCTAGTGGTAAGGATATTTCTGAAAAGGCCACTTTCCAGATTATGTATAATAATAAATGGATTTCCCTTGATGAAATGGATTTAGAGGCACTTAAATCTGCAACGGTCTGGAAAATAAAAATTACTGCAGAAGGCTATCAGGAAGAGATTTTCAGTCTTTTGATCGACTGGTATCAGGACGAAATCTTTATTTCTGCAGAGTTAAAAAAGGAGTGAAAACTTAGAAAATTCTTATTTTTATCAAAAAAAACTGATACATTTGCATAAAATGTAAAACAGGTGTAGAATATAGTTAATGAAAAAGTTGAATGAGCTTCCAAGTTCTACTGTATGTGAAATAGTTGAGCCCGGAAATAAAGATTTTTATGAGTACAAATTAACAGACCCTTCCAAATACAATACCGAAGATTTAACTTCCATAATCGATTGTTATCTGAAGAAAATTAATAAAGAGGATATAAGTCCTTTTGTTGGTATTTGCATGGGAGAAATAGTTTCTAATTCTATTAAGGCTAATCTTAAAAGAGTCCACTTTATCTTAAATAACCTTGATATTAATAATCCTAAAGAATATGAACTTGGCATGCAGAATTTTCATAATGAAGGACTTTGCATGCTGAATGATAAGGAAACAGTCAAAAAGATTAGAAAAATGGATTATTATGTAAAAGTCGATTTCTATCTTTCAGATAACTGTTTTTTTATTGTTACAATAAATAACTGTGCTATTACTCCAGAAGAGCAGCAACGCATTTATGCCAAAATGAAGATGGCAGAAGAAAGTCAGGGAGAAAACCTTTTTACTGATGTTGTTGATACCACAGAAGGCTCAGGCCTTGGAATATTAATGATTCAGCGCCTTCTTAATCAGATGGGGCTTTCTAGTGACTGTTTTTCAATTACAGCCAGGGAAAACGAAACTGTTACAGAATTATGTATCCCAGTTTAAATTACGTGCTATAAAGGCCACTTGATATTCTAAAGACTTTGTATAGATTCTTTAAATTTTTCTAATTTTACTATAATGTTATGTTATTATAGTAATAGGAGATTTTTTTAAGTGTCCGATTCTTTACGAACAATCAGTATTTCAACTCTTGTTTTTCTTTCTTTTTTCTGTTTACAGCTTGGGATCTTTTTATCGACAGGACGTAAAATTAAACAGGCTGGAAGACGTCCTCTGATTTTAATTGAATTCTGTACAGGCTTTTTGCTCCTTTCAGATGCGCTCGCTTACTATTTCCGCGGAAACACCAGTGAACTGGGCTATTACATGGTACGCCTCAGCAATTTCTTTGTTTTTGTCTCCCCATTTTTTATAACATTTTTATTATGCTTTTTTGTTTGTGAATATATAATGCACTCTCGCTTAGGTTTTTCCCTTCTTTTTCGCCCGAAAGATTCAATAAAGAATGGAA
Organism: Treponema sp.; assembly: GCA_024683675.1. GTDB lineage: Bacteria > Spirochaetota > Spirochaetia > Treponematales > Treponemataceae > Treponema_D. Next base: position 7,244 of record JAIKYB010000111.1, on the reverse strand, counting down.
TTCCAATTCAGCTTTTTATTATTTTTATTTTATGTATTACTGCAACTTGTCTTATAGTTATAAGCCAGTTTACTGATCTTTTCTATTTTTTTGATGAAAATAACCTCTATCATAGAAGTCCCTTTTATCCATTGTGTGTGGCACTAGGCTTTGTATCTGGACTTATAACACTTACAACTCTTTTGCAAAACAGAAAAAAGCTTGCACAAAATGTTTTTATTACAACTTCACTCTATTTTGTTATTCCAATAATTGCCGTGATATTAATCCTTTTTATTTATGGCTTCCCATGGATTAATGTTTCTCTTGGGCTGGGAGCTCTTCATCTTTTCTATTCTTCTGTAAAAATGATGGAGATAAATTTTTATTCCGGAGAAGGTCCCGCTGCAATTGTAAGCCCTCTACTTAAAAGTGAAGTTACAGAAGAAAGCCAGAAAAGAGTTGTAAGGAATCATTTCTGGCAGACTCTTTCTATAAGTCTGGGTGGAATTCTTTTAGTTCTTTTAATAATTTCAATTACAGGACTAAGTTTGCCGGAAAAAACTCTCATAATAGATGACCCTTATACAGAAAACGACAAATCAGAATCAGTTTGTGTAACTTTTGTTCGTAATGCAGAAAAGCATTGGATTGATGAAGCAGATCCTGATAGAACAGGAGCACAATATGATGGTGTTATTTTTAATAATATGTCCTCTACAATCATCACTGACTGGAATTTTTCTATTGAAGTTCCGGAAGGTTGTTCTATAGATCCAGGTCCATGGAATGGAACCTTTACACTTTCTGCAGACAGCCTGAATGTAATAAAGCCGCACGAAGGAGACAAAGAAAATATTCACGGTGTAGATTTTTATACAATAACTCCTCTAAAAAGCTTAGGCTTTGGTTGTATTATGTATGCACCTCATAATTTCCAGCCTCTTTCAGAGCAGATTATCTTTACTTACTCAAGTATTTTAAAGCCTCTAACAAATATTGTATTTGATGTTATCCTGGCCCTGCTTTTTGTAGTATTCATTATTGCGACAACTATCATGCTTTTTGAAGGAAAGCTTATCCGCGTGGAAGAAGAAAACAAAAAGCTTGAAAGCACAGTAAAGGAACGCACAAAAGAGCTTGAAACAGAAAAGAATCGTTCAGAAAGTCTCCTCTTAAATATTCTTCCAAAAGAAATTGCAAAAGAGCTTACAGAGCATCCGGATACAACAATCGCTAAGGAATATCCTAATGTTACTGTATTGTTTACTGATATTGTGGGCTTCACAAAGATAAGCGGAGAAATGAGTGCGGAAGAAGTAGTTACCATGCTCAATAAGATGTTTTCTATGTTTGATGAACGGGCACAGCGTCAGGGAATTGAAAAAATCAAAACAATTGGGGATTCTTACATGGCAGCCGCTGGTCTTACTCAGCAAGAGGCTAATGATGGTGCTATAAAAATGATTAATTTTGCCCAGGGCCTTTTGGACGATGTTAATTCCTTTAATGAAAATTCAAACATCAAGCTTTTGATTAGACTTGGAATTAATTCTGGTCCACTTGTTGCGGGTGTAATCGGAAAAACAAAATTCATTTATGATATTTGGGGCGACACTGTTAATGTTGCAAGCAGAATGGAAAGCACAGGGCTTCCTATGAGAATCCATGTAACAGAAACCACTAAGGCTCAGACATCAAGCCTTTTCCAATACAGCGAAAATACAGAAATAGATGTAAAGGGAAAGGGCATGATGAAGACATATTTCTTATAATAAAAGAACTGGCTAATTTGTATTGGGGAAATTAGATGATTAATGATTCTGGTAAAGAGCAAAAAAACAGTAAGGATGAAGCTTTATATAAGACTGTCATTGTAAGTGAGTATTTTAATCCCGTTAGAATAATTGCATCATTTTTTGTTGTCTTGATGATTCTTGCAGTTATGTTTGTATATACCTACAGTCAGCGAAAAAATATTATTAGTAATGCTGAACAGGTAACAAATCAGATGGCAGAATATATTGCTGGTAATATAGCTAATGAAACAAATTTTGCTGAGACCAGTATTAACTTTGCCGCTTCTACAATCTCTCATACAATGACATCTAAGGTATTAGAAAATCCTTCAGAAATTATAACTCCTATGCTTGAAAATACCCCTTTCGGTGGCATTGAATATGTTAGAGCTGATGGCATGAATGTAATGAATATTGGTGAGGCCTTTGATGCTAGTGATAGGATTTATTATATAGAAGGCATGAAAGGTCATACCGGTGTCTGGAACAATTATCATCCAAAGACTTCTAAGGAAACTCTGATGAATTTTTATACGCCAATTGTTTATCAGGAAGAAGTTGTTGGAGTTTTAACAGGATATATAGCTGCAAGAAGTCAGGTTGTTCCCTTATTTGAAAAGAAGCTTTACGGGCAGGAGATGAGTTTATTGCCGTTCTTTCCTGTGATAATGAAAAATTAAAGGAAGTATTAGCTGATTTTGAAAAAACAATGGCTAGTTGGAAAGGCCAGCTTGTTGAGTCTCTGTCAATTTCGTATGGCTTCATAAGTAAGAAGGAAAAGCCTGACTTGTCTGTAAGAGAGCTGGCTGCACTTGCTGACAAGAGAATGTACGAAGCAAAATCAGAATATTATAGAAAGAAGGGTATGGACAGAAGAGGAAATCAGGATGCTCATAAACTTTTATGCCAGCTCTATACCAATATTCTAAAAATCAATATTGCTGATGATAACTATCAGATTGTAAATTTTGATACCGATTCTGCAGAATCCACAAACGAAGAAAATGCAACAGATAAGCTTTCTTCATGGCTTTCATCTTTTGCTTCAAGCGGCCAGATTTATCCGGATGATTTGCGGGAGTATAACAATAAAGCAAACCTGAACTTTATCAGAGATTATTTTGCTGAAAATCAAAATCCTCTTAGAATTTTTTATAGAAGAAAATTAGAAGACGCGTTCAAGCGAGTAATGATGGAAATTGTACCGGCAAATGATTATAGCAAAACCAATCAGAGTCTTTATTTGTATGTAAAACAGATAGACAGATAGAACATGACTGGCCCCAGAGCTATGTCTGGAATATGATAGATTTAATGATTTAGTAAAAAATTCACTATAAAAATTTGTTTTATCTTTCTAAGTTGTTGTATAATAATGATTAAGTGAAAAAGTTGGCTTGTTCATTTTTATTCCATTTTTCACTTGAGAGGTTTATTTTAATGGTGGACAAAACAAAATCAATTTTGCGCTCTCTGGCTCATCTGCTTGGTTTTGAGAAATTAAGTAAATATGAGCGCGATTATATTCATGATGCTAATGTTCACAGCAGTATGTATATTGGTTTCATCACAGTTGGACTTGAAATCTGGATGCTGGTTCGTCAGTTTTTAACTAAGATTTATCCAAAACTATTAGGTGGCATGGACCTTTTTACTGCCATGGTAAAATATACAACAAAGTTCTGGTTATTTTTACTTGTAGGGCAGGGCATGGCTCTTTTCTGTATGTTTTGTAGAACACATAAGGAAGACAAAATGTCAAAGGGCTGGTTTATAGCTCTTTTTGAAAGTGGCCTTGCCAGCATTTTATATACCTTAGTATTAAGATTAGAAACCTTCTTAAAAGTAAGTGATTCAGTAACTCCAAGCATGGCAAATATAATGAATATGTTACTTGTAAGTATATATGCCTGTTCTTTTTTGTTTGGCCTTACAATCCTTGTCTATGCTATAGTCCGTTATAAAACAAATAAGAGAACCCTTTGGGCTGAATATGTAGTAGTTATTCTTTTTGGTGTAATTGGAGTTTGCTTTGGAGCATATGTATCCTACAGTGACTTCTGGTCAGGAAAAGAAATTATTTGTTTTATGATGATGATGGTTTATATAGGCTTTATGTTAAACTATCGCCCATACATCACAATACTTGGACTTCTTTTCAGCTTCTATGTTTTTTATAAAATCCTGCTAACTTATAAAAGCGGCTTATCCTTCCAGCCTAAGGAAGTAGATATAAATGGAGTTATCTACCTGGTTACTTCGGGAGACACAACAAACTATATAACCTTCCTTGCATCTCTTATTACGATTTGTACAGCAATGTATCATGGCCATTTGAAGGAGGCCCGAAAATCAGAAAGCGTATACCGCATGTTCGGCCAGACTTCAGAGGCACTTGCAACTGCTATTGATGCCAAGGATAAATATACACATGGTCATTCAACCCGAGTTGCCGAATATTCCTTAAAGATTGCCCGTTCAATAGGAAAAAGTGAAGAAGAATGTCAGAAGGTTTATTTTGCGGCCCTTCTTCACGACGTTGGAAAAATTGGTGTCCCTGATAATATCATCAATAAAGATCAGAAGCTTACAGATGAAGAATTTGCACAGATTAAACTTCATCCTATATATGGAGATCTTATCCTTTCGCAAATCAGGGAATCGCCTTATTTAAGTTTGGGAGCCCATTATCATCATGAGCGTTATGATGGTCGCGGATATCCTACAGGATTAAGTGGCGAAGCAATTCCTGAAATTGCCAGAATAATTGCCGTAGCAGATTCTTATGATGCAATGACCTCTAAACGCTCTTATCGTGACCCTTTACCTCAGCAAAAGGTTAGAGAAGAAATTTATAAGGGAATTGGAACTCAGTTTGATCCTCTTTATGCAAAACAGATGATAAAGCTGATTGATTTGGATTCCGCCTTTATTATGCAGGAACGTGCTCAGGGCAAGGAAGAGGAATGTGAAAAGGAACTGGATTGCCAGGAACTTTACAGCAAGTATACAGAAGGAATCAGACTTGATGACAAGCTTCTTAAGATACGTCTTTACAGTAAGGCTAAAGAAGGCTTTTCAGAAAAGGAAGCTTTACCTTCTCTCATCCTTTTTGATTCGCTTGATAGTCGTATTCATTTGGAAGAGTTTAGACAGAAAGCTCTTTTGTATTGTGAATATGCAAGAATCAGTCTTGATGGCGAAGTATTTTCTCAAAATACAAGATGTTATGAAAAGACATGTAAGCATGAATCTGATTTTGTTCAGGACCTTGATGAAAGTGCAATTAATAAAGGCCAGTGCTATGATATTGAAATTGTAAAGCAGGGGGACCATGTATTAGTTCGTATAGAAACTATGTCCCAAACTCAGGAAATAACATTTGCCTTGCCTGATAGTATTCGTTTTACCTTCCTTTCTATTACTGGCTGTAATTGTAATATTTCAGACATTTATCTGGAACATACAGAAAAGGCAGTTTCTAAAGATTACATAAAACGAATCGCACCGGAAATCAGTTATATTGAAGGAGATGCAGAAGGAGATTTGCCTAATCTTCAGATAAATGGTTGGCGTGAAAAGGTAAGTGATGGAATTCCTCTGAAAGGAGATACCCTTGTCACCTTCCATGCCCGTAGTCTGCCAATGGCCTGGTTAATTTGGCATTGTCCTTTCTTCCTGATATTTACTTCAGATAACGGCCTGGTTACCGGCAATCATTATACAGAGTATAGTTTTGTCCGAATGGATGGAGAAAATTGCTGGGCTAGCGGTCATGCTACAAATAACGTAAAAGTGGAAAGAACTTCGGCCTTTAATAACTGGGAAGAATGGAAGCAAAAGCTTAAGGAAGGACTGGATGTTACTCTTTCAATCCACAGGGACGGAAGAACAATTACCATGGAAACCGAAAATCTGGGAATTTCCATGAAGAATACGATTATAATTAATGACGAAGTAACAAAATTCTACCTTGCCTTAAGTGGTGATGAGTGTACTATTACTAATATTCGCCTTGGAAAAAATAGTTGAAGCTTTTAGTCTCTAAATGCTTTATTCCATGTAGTAGGTTTTTAGCGGTGGAAAACCGTTAAATTCTACGCTGGCATAGGTCGAAGTATAGGCTCCTGTTGTAAGCCAGTAAAGTTTGTCTCCTGGTTTTAGCGAAAGAGGGAGCTTATATTTAAAGTCTTCGTACATGATGTCTGCGCTGTCACAGGTAGGACCGGCCAGAATTACTTCTCCTTTTTTTATGCCAGGGGCATCCTTTGAAGAAATAATAGGATATTTTACTGACTCATCAAGTGTTTCAATAAGACCATTAAACTTGCCAGAATCCTGGTAAACCCATCTTTGAAGGGCTGTATTGTTTTTTCGGCTTACAAGAATTACTTCGCTGGTTAGAATGCCACAGTCACCTACAAGAGAGCGGCCTGGTTCCAGAATAATCATAGGAATTTCATCACCGAAATCATCATGCAGATAACGGGTAATTTCTGAAGCGTAAGTTTCAAGTTCGTTGGCAGGCTGAATATAGTGAGCAGGGAAGCCACCACCCATGTTAATCATAGAAAGTCTAATTCCCTCTTCTTCTTCAAGAGATGAAAAGAGATAAGAAGCCTTTGCAATTGCATCATTCCAGGCACCAATATCACGCTGCTGGCTGCCTACATGGAAAGAAACTCCGTAAGGGGTAAGACCAAGTTCTTTTGCCATTACCAGAAGGTCATAGGCCATGTCGGGATGACAGCCGAATTTACGGCTTAAAGGCCAGTCGGCACTCTGGGTATTTTCCATTAACATTCGCACATAAATACGACTGCCGGGAGCATTTTCTGCAATGGCCTTTAAATCATCTTTTGAGTCTGTGGCGAACATGCGCACGCCTTTTTCATAGAAATATTTAATATCTCTGGCTTTTTTGATTGTGTTTCCGTAAGAGAGTCTTTCCCCTGCAACACCAAAGGAAAGAATTTTATCCAGTTCGTAGCGTGAGGCTACATCAAAGTTTGAACCAAGTTCAACCAGCAATTTTAGAACCGGATCTCCGGGATTGGACTTTATTGCATAAAAAATATGAGCATAAGGAAAAGAGTCCCGAAGTTTGATGAAATTATATTTAATCTTCTGAAGATTAATTACAATATGCGGAGTTTCCAAATCCTTTGAAAACTCAAGAAATTTGTTCCATTCTGAATCAGAAATGTAGTCCTCACGATTGAACATGAAATACCACCTTACCGCTTTGATTCATCAAAAAAATAATGATGTAAGTGAGAATATAAAGTAAAACAGACTTTGGGTCTATAAATTTAAAAAAATATTTTCATCTTTTTAGTGATATAAGGGGCAAATAAGCTGGTAAGACTATAAATGTAACGAGGCTAAATAAAGCGGTGGGGTGAAGACTTACACTATAGGGATTGTGTCTGGTGCTATGGTAAATATTTTCGTAATTTATTTTCG
>JAIKYB010000075.1 GCA_024683675.1 Treponema sp. | reverse complement strand
GCCTACACAACTACACAGGAGGATTTATGGAAAGTGAAGAATCTGCTAAGATTGGGACTGCGGTTGAGCATTCTCGCAACAATAAGTATTTTTGCGAATTTGTTGAAGAACAGAAAAAGCTTGTAGAAAAGAATCCTGATGCATTGAATGGTTTAGATTTGGAAGATGACGGACTTTTTCTTGCTTATATGACCCGCCGATATTTTAAGGACAATATCTGGGCAAATATTTTGAAAATAATTGCCGGCATTGTTTGTCTTGTTATATCACGTTTCCTTATTTCCCATGGTTTTAGCACACATGTAAAATTTCTTCCGATTGCAATTTTCGCTTTTGGTGTAATTTTAATTCCACTGGGAATTATTATGACCATTTCTTATTTTTCCTGCTATAAAAATTACGGAGATTACGTTACAGGCCGCGACGACCCTTTTATGGATAAGGTTATAAAGTTTTATACAGATTCCCGCAAAAAGTAAGTCAGCACTTTTTTACAATATCTACGCAGTGACTTCCAGCACCTAAAAGCTCAGGTCTTTGACAGATTGCAAGCTGATATTTGCAGAAGGCGTCAAATTCTTCTTCTGACATTTCATTTAATTCCCGGCGCATATAATCAGCTGCTCCATCTGCAGAAATAATTTTGATTCTTTTTAAGTGAGCAGCTTCATTCAGACGGTTAATATCTTCAAGACGTACATAATCATATAAATCATCTTCCCGGCAGATTGTGTGAAAATCCTCTGAAAGTCCTTCCTTGTCCATAACTTCCTTCCATTTGTGCTGCTTAAAACAATAGGAAATTACACTGTAATCATTCATTACATAGGCAATCAGGATAATTCCATCTTTTTTTGTGATTCTTTTTGCTTCTTCTATTGCCTTGAGCTTATCTTCATCTCCATGAAGATGATAGAGGGGGCCAAAAAGCAGGGTTATATCAAAAACTTCCTTGTCTAGAAAATGTAAATTGCGGGCATCTCCCTGCCAGGTTTTTATGTTTTCGTGCTTATCTCTCAAAATTTCAAGATTGTGTTTTACAAGTTCTACAGCAGTTATATCATAGCCCTGATGGCATAACTCTACACTGTAGCGGCCGGTTCCAGCACCAATATCTGCAATCTTAATAGAAGATGCTTCTTTTCTTATGTTATCTGCTGCTTCTTTTATGAAGTGCAGGCTGGTGCGAAATTCAACTAAGCCGTGTCTTGTAGTGAGTCTGTGTTCTTCGTGAAATTTATTGTAGTATTCTTCTATTTTTGTCATTTGCTCATAAAAAATGCCGGACTTTGTTATAAAAACATAATCCGGCAGTATTTAATTTTCTGAAAAATCAGATTTATTTCCAGGCTTCTTCTACAGATTTTACTGCTGCTTCTTTTTCTGCATCAGTCATAAATGAATGTCGGAAGCTGTTCTTTACCAATTCTTTGATTTCTTCAAAAGTGAAGTTCAGATCATGGTAACAGAGCCAGAATTCATCAAGTAATGTTGTCTTAAAGAAAACCGGATCATCAGTATTGATGTTTACCTGAATTCCTCTGTCAAAGAAGGCTCTTACTGGATGATCCTTTGCCTGCTGAACAACCTTTTTAGTAAAGGTATTTGAAGTAATACAGATTTCAATTGGAAGTCCAGATTTCTTAAGCTCTTCCATCAGTTTTTCATCCTGAATAGCTGTAATTCCGTGTCCAATTCTCTGTGCGTGCAGATAGTTTATAGAATCCCAGATTGATTCAGGGCCTACATCTTCACCTGCGTGTGCTACAGCTACATATCCGTCCTTCAAGGCCTGTTTATAAACAGGTTCAAAGTCCTTTGCAGGTCCCTTAGCTTCAGCACCACCAAGTCCAATACCAATGATATCAGGACAAGGATTAGCCTTCAAAAGATTGTAGTTATTCATTGCGTTTTCGCAACCAAAGGTTCTGGAAACATCCATAATCAGTTTGATTGTTATGCCGCTTTTTTTCTTGATTTCACTTACCTTTTCGTGGAAGATTTTTACCATGTCTTCATACTTGAAGCCCATTTTCAAGAATGCCGAAGGAGCGAAGAATACTTCTGAGTAAGTAATGCCGTTGTTGCTAAGATATTTTTCGAGTTCATCAAAAACAATCCTAAAATCTTCAACTGAAGAATACATTCCCTGTATCTTAATAAATGACTGAATAAATCCATTTAAATCTTCATAAGAAAAAAGGCCATCCTCTTCTTCTTTTGAAATGTCTTTACCGAATTTATTTTTATAGAGTTTTCTAATTCCTTCAGTAGTAATTACTGCTTCAAGATGAAGATGTAATTCTGCTTTTGGAATGGGCTTTAGGAAAGCTTCAAAATCTGATTTATTCAACGTTCACTCCTACTTTATCCAATTATTACATAAAATAATATAGATAATTTTACCACCTATTAGGTGAGAAATCAATAAATTTTTATTTATGACTATAGTCCTCTGACATGCCTTTACATGCCTTTACATGCCACCTTCTTGAGGAGGCCCCGAACTACTTCATTTCTTTAAGCTGAGTAACAATGTCCTTAAAGATATCACAGGCGGCCTGTACAGGTTCAACCTTTTCCATATCTACACCGGCTATGCGCAGGCTTTCAATTGGATAGCGTGAGCCGCCACTTTTAAGGAACTTGAAGTAATCCTCTCTTTCTGCATCTCCACCTTTTCTTACTCTAGTTGCAAGAGCAATTGCGGCAGAAATACCTGTTGCGTATTTGTAAACATAAAAGGCTGAATAGAAATGAGGAATGCGAAGTCCTTCCATATCAGAGTTGTCTTCAAAGTGCATTTCAGGGCCAAAATATTCTTCCAAAAGTCCCCGATAGATTTTGCGGCAATTTTCTGCAGTAAGAGGAGTTCCTGCTTCAACCAGCTCATGAGTTTTAAGCTCATATTCAGCAAACATAGTCTGACGATAAAGGGTCGCAAGAATATCATCTGCCCTCATTGCAAGCAGATATTTTTTCATATCATTGTCCTGTGCGTTTGCAAGCATGTACTGGAAAACGAGCTCTTCGTTAAAAGTAGAGGCAACTTCTGCTTCAAAAATAGTGTAGTCATAGCACATAAAAGGATTATTATGAACTGAATACCAGCTGTGCATACTGTGACCACCTTCGTGAGCCATTGTAAATACATCACGAATGTCATTTTCATCATAATTTAAGAGGATATAAGGATTTCCAATGTAAGCTCCACTAGAAAAAGCTCCGCTGTGTTTTCCGGCATTTTCGTAGCGGTCTGCCCAGCCATTTAAAAGTCCATCGCAGAGGCGGTCTGTGTATTCCTTTCCCAAAGGAGCCAGAGCCTTACGACAGATTTCTACGGAATCTTTATAGCTTGTATTTACTTTTACTGATTTTACAAGAGGCACATAAACATCCCAGTGGCGAAGCTCATCCAGACCAAGCAGCTTTTTGCGAAGACTGTAATAGTCGTGCAGGGCTGGAAGATTTTTGTGGATACAGTCAATCAGATTTTTATAAACAGAAACTGGCACTTTGTTACCGTAAAGGGCTGCTTCCAGGCTGGAATTAAAACCACGGGCTCTAGTTGAAAAAATATCCTGATTTACGCTTCCTGAATAGAGGGCTGCGATTGTATTCTGATAATCCTCAAACTTTTTGTAAAACTGCTTGTAGGTTTTTTCGCGGATTGAGCGGTCATGATTTTTTATGAGGGTAGAGAAGGTGCTCTGGGTAAGAGGCATTTCTTTTCCTTCTACATTGATTGTTCCAAAATCTTTATTTAAATCTACATTTGTGAGCATGCTGTAGGCACTTTCTGCAGTCTGTGCGCTCTGCATTTGCAGGCTCATCAGTCTTTCTTCCTTTTCACTCAAAATGTACTGCTTTTTGTACAATAATTTTTCTATGTAAACCTTGTAATCTGCAAAGTCAGCTTCTGAAATCCAGGAACGAAGCTCTTTTTCATCAATAGTCTGCAGCTCAGGGTCAAAGAAGCTTAAATCTGCAGAAGCCTTTGTATAGGCTATCATAGCCCGGCCTTCGCGTTCTGTTGCAGAAGAATCTCCTTCATCAGCATAATGCTGAAGTGAAGTATAGTGATAAACTGTTTCCAGCTTTAAAAGAAGTGCCTCGTAAGCTTTAAGTCCCTGTAAAAGACTTTCCTTTGAGTCACCAAGCTTGCCCTTGAAGGCAAGAACCTTTTCTGTAAGTCCAGGAAGCTTTTTTAAGTCCTCTTCCCATTCCTTGTCTGATTTATAAATTGAAGAAAGGTCCCATTTGTCTTCAGCAGGCACATCCTTTCTTTCTCTGATTTTTTCGCTCATTTTATATCTCCTTGGATTCAGGCTTTAAACCAAAATCCTTTTATATCCTGATTTTATCTTTTCTCATCTTAACGTTTTCTACAAAAAATTCCAAATCTAGAGCATATTGTGAATCAATGTATTCAGCCGGATAATTTAAGGTAAGGCTTTCACTAATTCCGCTTTCTGTTTTTCTGGAATAGGCACCGTTAAAACTGATTATATCCAGGGCAGCTGTAACAAGCCTTCCTTTTTTTTTCTGATTTAACTGCTCTCTTACAAAGTCCTTTTGCATTTCTTCTATATATTTATGCTGGCAACATTCACGGATTTCTTTTTCTTTACCATGAGCGCAGGCCCAGTCGTAAAAGCCTTCAAAAAACTTTGAAGCAGGAAGATGAAGGGAATGGAGAATAGAGTTAAACCAGGGAACGGCTCTTCCCTGGTTGTAAAAGCATGAACAGGCAATAGAAATCTTTTCTGCTCTTTTCAGGTCTTGAGGAGTAAATTTGTCAGTCTTCAGAATGTGATAAGGTGGCTGGGGCTGGTATTCCAGGTTCAGTTCTTTGGCTCTGTCAAAGAGGTCTGTTCCAGGTAAAACTGAAAGGCAAAAAAGCTCCAGATTATTTGGATAAAGGGAAATTGCAAAGTTAACACTTTCCTTAAAGCCTTTCAGACTGTCTCCGGGCAGGCCGTAAATTACGTCCAGACCAAAAATTACACCTTCATCATTCAAAATCCCGATATTTTTTACAAAGAGTTTTTTATTAAAGGGACGGTTTACCAGTCGAAGTACATTCTCGTCGCTGGATTGAAGTCCTATTTGAAGGGCACAATGCAGTTTAGTAAAGGCACGGGCCAGTTCCCTATCTATGAACTCTGCACGAGCTTCAAAATAATAGAAGGTATCCGGAGTTTTCTTTGCAATCATTTTGAGCAAGTCCAGAGCTTCTTTTTTGTTGGCATTGTAGGTTGGGTCCAGCACAAAGACCTGAGGCAGCTTTAGGCGGGCAAAGAGGTCAAGCTCTTTTTCCAGACGCTCACGGGGGAAGTGGCGCACGCGTTTTTCTCCCTTGGATTCATAGCAATATGAACATTTGAAGGGGCAGCCGCGGGCCAGTTCCCACAGTGCGCCACCATATTGCGCAGGATTCAGTGTGCCGTCCAGATAAGGGGAGGGGTAACTGTCGAGTGCATTTGCCAGTCCATTTTCCCCGTTCTTGCCTGTGCTTTCTTCAAGAGAAATTCCCAGCACTTCTGCAACAAGCCGGCTGATTTTTCCTTCACCTTCGCCGGTAATCAGGCGGTCAAAGGCTGTAAAAGTATCCGGGCAGGCTGTTACTTCCGGGCCCCCTGCAATACATGCCGCTCCTTTTTCTTTAAGTAATCTGGCAGCTTTTTCCAAAATTACATGATTCCAGACATACACAGAAAAACAGAAAATTGCGGAACTTTTTTCCCCGGCTGCCTGCCAAAGCTTATCGGAAATATAGCGGGCAACTTCAGAATCATTCCCACTCAGCTGTGCAAGCTCTTCGTCTTCCTTACAAAAGGAGACAAGCTTTACAGCACAGGCTTTTTCCAGCGCGGGAGTGTTTTTTAGAGCTGAAGCTACGCAAGCTGCTCCCAAAGGTAAAGCCTGCGGAGATTTTTCTATTAAAAGAGTCGTAAAAATAAGGGGAGTTCTTGGAATCTCTTTCATCATAAAAATTATACAGTGTTTCTACTTTGTCTGGAAGTATAAACTGTAATCCATGTAAACTGTAATCCAGCAAAAGCTTACTTCAAACTTAGTGAATAATTGCCAACTCCACTTTGTGACACTTTTATAGAGTTTCTTTCTGTTCATTTGCAGGTAAAATCTATATACTTCCCAACATGAGGCGAAATATAGACACAGAAGCAAAGAATTTTTATAAATCTCTTTTTCATGTAGTTGGTCCAATAGCAATTCAAAACCTGATTAGTGCAGCCGTAAGCTCTGCCGATGTTATTATGCTGGGCTTTGTTGGACAGACTTCTATCGCTGCAGTTTCTTTGGCAAGCAATGTAATGTTTATTTTGATTATGATTGCTACAGGTCTTTCTTCTGGTCTTGTAATGATGGCCGCTCAATATTGGGGAAAGCAGGATTATAATTCTATCCGAACCCTGCATGGAATCGCTCTTAGAATTTCTGCAAGCTTTGGTTTACTTTTCACTTTTGCCGCCTTTTTTGTACCTAAGTTTTTAATAGGAATTTTTACTTCTGATGAAGGTCTTATAGAAGTAGGCAGCTCTTATATAAAGGCAATGTCTCTTTCTTATGTCTGTTTTGCAATTTCTCAGATTTTTCAGGCTGGTTTTAAAAGCATTGAGCGGGTAAAAATTGTTACCGTAATTACTGCAACGTCCCTTTCCCTGAATATTATTTTGAATGCGGTTTTTATTTTTGGAATATTTGGTGTTCCTAAACTTGGTGCTATGGGCGTTGGTCTTGCAACAAGTATATCCCGACTTATAGAACTGATTTTCTGTGTTATTTACGGTTATTTGCAAAAGGACGTAAAATTCCGCTTTTCTAATCTTTTGCGTTTTAACAAGCTTCTTACCAGTGATTTTTTTAAATATTCTCTTCCTGCCTTGGGAAATGAGCTTGTTTGGGGAGCAGGTTTTGCTACATATTCTGTAATCTTAGGTCACATGGGAGAAGATATTGTCGCAGCAAATTCTGTTGTTAACGTAGTTAGAAATCTTTGTACGGTTTTATGCTTTGGTATGGCTTATGGTGGAGCCGTTGTACTTGGAAAGTCTATGGGAGCCGGAGATATGGAGCTTGCCGAAAGAAATGCCAGGCGCCTTATAAAAAGTACCTTTGTCGCTGGAATTGCGGGAGCCCTGCTTCTCATTTCTCTAAAGCCACTCCTTCCTCTTATAGCTGATTTGTCTGAAAATGCTGCCCGCTATCGTGATATTCTTTTGTATATAAACGCCTTTTCTGTAGCTGCAGCTTCTTTGAATACCGTGCTTATCTGTGGAATCTTCCGTGCTGGTGGGGACGCAAAGTTTGGTTTTATTATGGACTGCGTTTTCATGTGGGGTATTTCTGTTCCACTTGGCCTGCTATCCGCCTTTGTCTTTAAGCTGCAACCCTTGTGGATATACTTTATTCTTTATCTGGATGAATTTGAAAAGATGCCGGTTATAATAATCAGGTATTTCAAAAAGAAATGGCTGAAAAATATAACCCGCGACTTGTAATTTTACAGGGCCTGTATACAGCTAAAGGATTCAGAAGAATCAATTAATGTAGGCTCTAAAGTGCTTAAGTCTACTTTATAGCTTACAGGATTCCCCTGACAGCTTCCTGAAATATACAATTCACTTTCATTTGCAGACCAGAACGAAAGAACAATTTCTTCATAGTTTGGAATATTTTGCATAACATTTACCCCGGTTCTTTCTTCTCCGTGAATATCAACCACATTTTCGTCGTCTGTGCCTACTCTATAGATTGTCCAGAGTTCATCTTCTGATGTTGCAAGTAAGTTATAGCAGGAAAAAAATATCGTTTTTACCAGATCGGGTAGTTTTTGCTAAAAAATTTTTGAATAATTTATTCCAAAAAGAGATAATCCGTAAAATAAATATCACTTGTTTTTCCCAGAGAGAGCTCATTGTTTACCAAAGTCTTTAGTTTTTCTATGGTAGCTTCCTCTGAAATAGAAAGAATTTCTTCTTTTGTTTTTTCTGAAAAATATTGCAGAAAGATTCCCCTTAAAAGGCCCTTTTTTCTCATAAGCTCTTCATAAAAAATGGAATCTCCGGCGGGGTAGGCTAGCCATGGAGAAAGTACCATGCCTACTCCCATCATGTTTTCCTCATCTTCGTTTAAGGTGCTTATACGTAGAGTTCCCAGTTCAAAATAGGTTACATCACTTGTGTCGGCGGGCTTTGCAAGATTTTCAGCCTTACCGCTTGCAATTAAAACATGAGGATCCTGTGATTTTTTCGGTGAGATTTTTGCAATAATTGTACCTCCCGCAATCACCAGCAGTAAAAAAATGATGATTGCAAGGAGGATTTTATTTAAGAATTCAATTTTCATTTTATTGTTTTACAAGAAAAGGACTGATTAATGCAAGCAGACGACCAGTTGCGCGGGCAGAAATGTGTACACCGTCATCCAGCCATTCTTCACTCTGAATACAACCAGCCTTACGAAGTTCATTTATCAGAACAGTCTGGCTAGGTGGAAGAATGTAATCTGCGATATCACCATAAAGCATTTCAAAAATAACATCCTTGAGCTCTAAAAGGCCAATTTCTTCCTTTGCACTTACACAAATTGCATCAGGGAATTTTAATCTTAAAGCCTGAAGGGTGTGCTTTTCATCATCAGCTTTATCAATCTTATTCAAAAGTAAAAGCTTTGGATTGTCAGAAGCCCCGATATCATCAAGAACATCACAAACAGTCTGATACTGCATTTCTGCATTTGGATCGGAAGCATCAAGCACAAGCAGTAATAAATCAGCATAAACAGCTTCTTCCAGAGTAGACTTAAAGGCATCAATCAAATGGTGAGGAAGGTTGCTTATAAATCCAACTGTATCTGTAAGTAAAACTCCGGCACTGTCATTTAATGGCATCTTTCTTGTCAGAGGGTCAAGAGTTGCAAAAAGCTTATTTTCTACAAGAGCTTCCGAGCCTGTAAGAGCATTCAATAAAGATGATTTTCCTGCATTTGTGTAGCCTACCAGCGCACAAGAAGGCATTCTGTCGCGCTGCTTCCTCTGGGTCTGTCGGTTTAATTCAATTTCCGCAAGTTCCCGCTTAAGTGCGCTAATTTTATCGTGAATAATACGTTGATTCAGCTCAAGCTGTGTTTCTCCGGAACCTTTTGCACCAAAGGCACCACCACGCTGGCGTGCTAAATCCTTGTTCATGTGCGCAAGTCTAGGAAGTGAATAAGAAAGACGGGCAAGTTCAACCTGTAAAACAGCTTCCTTAGTTTGTGCTCTCTGTCCAAAAATCCTGATAATAACTTCCTGTCTGTCAAAACAGGAAATTCCAGTCAGTTCTTCCCAGTTGCGCTGCTTACGAGGTTCAAGATTAAAGTCGAAGATAATGCAATCTGCCTGAATCTCTTTTGCAAGCTCTGCAATTTCCTGAGCCTTACCGGTTCCCATACCGTAAGCGGGCTGAATTTCCATACGACTTAAAGTAAGCCTCTGGATAACATCCATGCCCAGTGAGAGAACTAATCCTTTTAATTCCTGCAAATCATTTCCAGGTTCCCCTACAAGAAGGGCACGTGGAAGAGTGTTTTGTTCTTTCTCTACATCAACCATGACATTAACTATACCCCAAGTCTGCCGAATCCGCAAACAAAAATGTTGCAGAAACCTTTACCCCATGCCGATAATATAAAGACGACTATGACTTCTGGCCAGAAGATAGCTTTCAGTCTGCTGATTACTTTGCTTCTATTTACTGGATTTACGCTGACTGTAAAAAACCAGCTTTTTGAGAAAATCGAAACGCGTTTTTACGCTCAGTCCAAAATTCATGAAAATGTAGAGCATCTGGATTCACTTGCTGAAAGCTCAAACACTTACATTACGAATGTCCTCTATTTAATAGAAAAAAGTGACACTGCTTACCTTAAAAATGAAGCTGTGCGCTCTTTCTATATGCAAAATCCGTCCGAAAGAGAGGTAAGTTCGCGTCGTCAGCTCACAGAAGAGCTTTTTAAGTCTATTCCATCCCTTTCAGGCTTAAGAATTATTGATAAAAACGGGCGAACAGTTCATTATTCCACCTATGATGAAAGCGATATCCTCAAGCAAAGTGGTGTAACCAAATTTTACAAGTATTATAATGATATTCAAAAGGATGCTGATGAACTGCCTTTCGATACAATTAAGAGAGCCTCTTCAGAATCAGAATCCAGAATTCTTTATGATGAAAAACGTGGTCGTCTGATTCTTTCGGTTCCTTTTTTCTGGATAGATGACCTTTATTCAGGTTTGGGACTCTTTTACCTTGATGTTCGAAGTATAGAGCGGGCTCTTGGTTTGCAGGGCGTCCTTGATATTGGGGAAACTATTTCTCTTTATTCAGATGAAAAAATGACCGGTTTCTTTGTAGCTGATGTTCCTGCTAAAATCCGCTCTGAACTTGGTGACGCCCTAAGAAAAATGTGGAACGGCAAAAAAAGTGATGCTTCTGAGAATTTAGCAAAGCTTCAGTTTCCTGAAAAACTTTTAGAAATGGAAGATGGCCGATACTGGGTTTCTCTTTCTGATTCCGGAAAGGGGCAGGTTAGAATATCGGGCGTTTATACCAGCGATACCTTTGAAATCTCTAAGGAAATGGAGCTGGTAATTTACATTGCACTTTTCCTTACAGTTTATTTAATCCTCTTTTTGATTTTCAGTCTCTTTGGTGAACCTGTCAGCAAAATGAAAAAGAGAATTAAAAAAATGCAATATTCTCTTATTTCTGATTTTATTGAAAGCAAGGATAAGCTTGAATGGGAAAATGCAGTAAATCAGCTTAGAAATTCTCGTGCTGACATGTCTGCTCAAATTATGAAGGGCTTCCGGGTTCGTTCCAAGAAAAAGCGACGTGAGCTTTCTGAATATTTAGACAGCAGCTGGAATGAAATTATTGCGGCCATGGAAAGCCGTCTTCCTGCAGATTCGGCCCCTTCTTCAAATAATACAGCAGCCCCTTCTGGACAGGTGGACCAGGCTATGATTTTGGAAATGCGCCGCATGATGGAAAAGGTTCTTTTCGAAATCCGCTCCAGCCGTTCTTCAGTTCC
>JAIKYB010000055.1 GCA_024683675.1 Treponema sp. | reverse complement strand
CGGGAAATCTTTAAGGGGGTCTGGAGAAATCCTCTTGTAAACTAGAAAACTATCTCTGCATTGACATCTAATTACTTTTCATAATAGAATTAATTATCATTTTTTAGGAGACACATTGCCGATGAGACTGTAAATCTGATTTCCCAACATTTTTATTTCTCTTTTTGAGATTTCATTTTTGGAAGTCAGTTACAGTATTATTTTGGGTTGACCTGTCTTAAGCCTTCTTGTTTAAGCTTTTCTATGCAATTTTACTGCGCGCCTTTCTGGGCCTTTTCGCTGACTTCCTCTGGAGGTCATAATGTCATTACAAATACAAAAGCTTTATTTTTCTTATCCAACTTCACACGTAACTTTGTTTGAAGATTTTTCCATTCAGTTTTTTGATGGCTGGACTTGTGTGGCCGGAAGCAATGGCTGTGGTAAAAGTACACTGCTTAAGTTGATTGCGGGGCTCTTACTTCCTGATAGTGGAAAGATTTCTGGCGATGGAGTAGGCGATAATTCATCTAGTGGGGTAATTTATTGTTCTCAGGAAACCGCCGATATTCCCGAGAATCTTTATTCAGTTTTCTGGAGCGATGATAATGAAGTTCGCCGATTTTTTTCAATGCTTAGTATTAGTGAAGAAATGATAAGTCGATATGATTCACTTTCCGGCGGTGAAAAGAAACGTATTCAAATTGCCTGTGCTCTAGCGGAAAGACCTGTGCTACTTCTTCTGGATGAGCCAACAAATCATCTTGATGAAGATACAGTTTGCATGATTTCTGATACGCTGGCGCTTTTTACTGGAACTGGAATTATGGTGAGTCATGACAGATCTTTTTCTGATTCTCTTTGTAAACGCACACTTTATCTTTATAACGAAGCTCGTGCTTTTTCCGGAGGGCGTGATTGTGTAGTCTGTGAAAGTTATTCAGGTGGACTTAGTAAGGCTCTGGAGCTCCGTCAGCAGAATGCATCTCATAATCGCAATGAATGGGAAAGACTTGATTCAAAAGCTTCTTCTGAAAAACAAAGAAGTCAGAGACTTGCAGAAGAAAATGAACGTTCAAAGAGTCGGCTTGCGAAAAAAGTAATTGACCCACATGATCATGATGCAAAAAGAAAAATTGATGTAGCAAGACTCAGTGGTAAAGACAGAAGCACAGGAGATGCAAAAGCCCATCTTGAAAATCAGCTTCAAAGAACAGAGGCTGCACGAGACCTTGTAAAAAAATCGTTTAAAAGAAAAGAAGGTTTTTCTGTGGAAAGCACCGCTTTTTTAAAAGCGATTATCCTGGATGAAAGCGACATTCTTGCAGCAGACGAAAAGGATTCTTACAAGCTTCACATACCCCGATTAGTTATAAATCCTGATTCCAAAATTGCGCTGACAGGTCAGAACGGGACAGGAAAAACTCTTTTTATAAAACATGTGATTTGTGAACTGGAAAAATCCGGCAGAAGAAAAGAGGTCATGTATCTTCCTCAGGAAATTTCAGAAGACTTAAAAAATCAGATTCTTTCAGACTTTCATGCACTTGAAGATGATGAGAGGGGAGCTGTTCTTTCAACTTTATATAGACTTGGAAGTGAACCTGAAAATCTGCAGCAGGGTTCTGTAAGTCCTGGCGAACTTAGAAAACTGATGATTTCTATGGCGATTGAAAAACCACTTTCGCTTTTAATTTTGGACGAACCCACGAATCATATGGATATTACTAGTGTTCTTTCATTGGAAAATGCTTTATCATCTATTAATTGTGCTCTTATTGTTGTGAGCCATGACAGGGCATTTCTGTCAAAAGTTACTAATGAAAAACTGCATACAGAAAGACATGAAAATGAAGGAGAAATATTTTATGAAACTTAAAGGTTTTTATTCATCTTTATTTACGATTGCAATCCCAATTTCTCTTCAGGCCCTTTTGCAGAATTTTGTAAACATGCTTGATACCGTTATGATCGGGCGGCTTGGTAGTATTGAGATTGCTGCGGTTGGTCTTGGAAATCAGATATTCTTTATCCTCAATATGATCCTTTTTGGAATTACTTCGGGTGGCGGTGTTTTTATTGCTCAGTTCTGGGGAAAAAAGGATATCCGCGGAATCAGAAAGTCTTTAGGTTTGATGACTTTGATTGCCACTTTTGTGGCTGTGGTTTTTACTGTTCTCGGACTTTTTATTCCTCATCAGCTGATAAGAATTTATTCTCCTGATCCTGAAGTTGTACGCGTTGGCGGAGAATATCTTCGTCTGACCTGCCTGAGTTATATTCCAACTGCAATAAGTTTTTCCATTACTCTTGCTATGCGAAGTACGGAAAGAGTAAAGCTTCCCCTTGTTTGTACATCAGTTTCGCTTCTTACAAATGCTGGGGCAAATTATCTTTTGATTTTTGTAGCAGGACTTGGAGTAAAGGGAGCCGCCATTGCAACTGTCTTTTCACGCCTTGTTGAACTTGTAATTCTTGTCAGCTGGTCTTATTCTCACGGTTATGAAATCTGTGGAAAAATGCGGGACCTGCTTAGCTTTGACTGGTCCTTTGTTTTCAAATATTTGAAGATTGCTTTTCCTGTTATTATCAACGAAACCTTCTGGAGTCTTGGAACTTCTGTTTATAACGGAATCTATGCTCATGCGGGAACTGATTCTTTTACCGCCTACAGCATTACCGGAACCATCAGCCAGCTTACCTGGGTATTCTGTATGGGCTTTGGAAACGGAATTGGCGTTCTGATTGGCAAGCGTATCGGCGAAAAGAAACTTGATGAAGCAAAAGCTTATGCCCTGCGCTCCATGTGGTTTATGCCTTTATTGGGAGCTGTGGTCGGAGTGCTGCTCTTGCCGCTTTCTAAGCTCCTCCCCTTCCTCTTTAACGTTGAGCCGGAAATCATTAAGATGGCAAGTCAGATTCTTATGATTTTGATTCTGCTTTATCCTTTTAATTCCTTCTGTATGGACTGGGTCGTCGGTGTGTGCAGGGCCGGCGGAGATACTGTTTTTTCTGCTGTTGGAGAACTGATTGTTTTATGGGGTGTTGCAATTCCTCTTGGATATGTAGCGGCCTTTGTACTCCATCTTCCCGCCCCAATGATTTTCTTATTCCTCTCAAGCGAGTCGATTGTAAAAGCGATTGTTGGAGCAATAAGAGTTTTGAGCGGAAAGTGGCTGCATGAGGTTACATGATTTTTATTGCCGGCGGTGACGGAATCTTGTTTACAGCAGATAGTGCCTGGCAGTTTTTTCAACCTGTTTCGGATTGATTGGAGAATCTGCAGTCTCTGTTGAAATTATCAGATTCTTCCCGGGATAGATTCCGTTTTTTTCGTAAAGCCTTAATTTGTTTGCAGTTCTGGCGGCGTATTCTGCATCATCCATTAAGCCAAAGTGTTCCCAGATAAATTCCTGGCGGGTACGAAGATTGAGGCAGATGAAATCCGGGTAGAAGATTTTTCTAATACCTTTTTCGTTTGTAATTTCCAGCGGATACTCGTAGCGGTAGGGAATACCCAGCCGGCTTAAAGCGTCTGCAATTATGATTTCTGATTTTGAACGCACCTTTTCGTCGCGGGAGGTTGAAAGCTCAGGGCTGCCTTCGACAAAAGTCTTATGCTTGTAGGAAATATTTTGCCAGATTTCTGCAAAGTCTGAGTCTGGCAGGCAGTCGGCTTTTATGAGAGAGCGACGCTGCTTGTTGAGTTTTTCAAAAAGCTGGGAGGCAGACTTTGTCGATTTATTCAGCCAGCGATAGGAACGTAAGACTTTTTTCAAAAAAATCATTTCTTTTTTTAGCCTTGTGATTAGTTTTTTGTCGTAATCCTTTTGAGCCAGCTCTTTTGCCAGTTTATAGTTTTTTGCAGGA
>JAIKYB010000010.1 GCA_024683675.1 Treponema sp. | reverse complement strand
ATTCGCAAGCTTCAGGATTCAACTGGCATCATGGAAGAAAGCATGAAAGAGATGAATATTGGTGCAAGTAAGATAAATGAAACTGGTGAATCACTGCGTGTTATAGCAGATGAAATGCAGAATTCAATTGATGAAATTGGCGGCCAGATTGATCAGTTCAAGGTATAAAAGCGGGGTGTTACGGGGCGACAGCCCTTAACCTTGTGCGTATGAGAGGGGGGAGGAGACTTCCCCCTTCATTTTTTAACTACTTTTCTAAAAGTCCCTTTTTCATTATATTGTCTTTATGAAAGAAATCGAACTCAAATACGGATGCAACCCAAACCAGAAGCCGGCGCGGGTTTTTATGGAAAATGGCGACCTTCCTATCACAGTGCTGAACGGAAGACCTGGATACATTAACCTTCTGGACGCTTTGAACGGATGGCAGCTTGTAAAGGAGCTTAAGGAAGCAACTGGACTTCCTGCAGCAACAAGCTTTAAACACGTTTCTCCTGCAGGTGCCGCAGTTGGAACTCCACTTTCAGATACACTCAAGCAGATTTACTTTACAGATGGCGTTGAACTTACACCTCTTGCTTCTGCTTATGCTCGTGCCCGTGGTGCAGACAGAATGTCTTCTTTTGGTGATTTCATCTCTTTGAGTGACGAATGTGATGAGGCTACTGCACTCCTCATTAAAAAGGAAGTTTCTGACGGAATTATTGCTCCTGGCTATTCTGCTAAGGCTCTTGAAATCCTTAAGGCAAAGAAGGGCGGAAACTACTGTGTAATTCAGATTGATCCAAACTATGTGCCTGCAGAGCTTGAACGCAAGCAGGTTTTCGGTGTAACTTTTGAACAGGGCCACAACTTCCTTAAAATCGACGAAAAATCAGCTCTTTCAAATATCGTAACAAAAAATAAGACTCTTTCAGAAGATGACAAGCGTAACCTTATCATTTCTCTTATAGTTCTTAAATATACACAGTCTAATTCAGTTTGCTTTGTAAAAGACGGCCAGGCAATTGGTATAGGGGCTGGACAGCAGAGCCGTGTTCACTGTACTCGTCTTGCTGGACAGAAGGCCGATAACTGGTGGCTTAGACAGTCTCCAAAGGTTTTGGGACTTCAGTTTGTAGACGGAATTAAACGTGCAGACCGTGATAACGCAATTGATGTTTACATCGGCGAAGAATATATGGATGTTCTTGCAGAAGGTAAATGGCAGAATATCTTTAAGGTAAAACCAGAAGTTTTCACCCGTGAAGAAAAAGCTGAATGGATTTCTAAAAATACAAATGTTGCTCTTGGTTCAGATGCCTTCTTCCCATTCGGTGACAACATTGACCGTGCAAAGAAATCTGGTGTAACTGTAATTGCCCAGCCAGGTGGCTCAGTTCGCGATGACCTTGTTATTCAGTCAGCAGACGGCTATGGCATGGTTATGGCATTTAATGGAATCAGATTGTTCCATCACTAGGTTAAAATCTTATCAGGAGATAA
Organism: Treponema sp.; assembly: GCA_024683675.1. Taxonomy (GTDB): domain Bacteria; phylum Spirochaetota; class Spirochaetia; order Treponematales; family Treponemataceae; genus Treponema_D. The sequence goes on along the minus strand of JAIKYB010000010.1, from coordinate 23,021 downwards.
AGTATGAAAATCGAGACAAAAGTTTTACATTCCGGCTATAAACCGGAAAATGGCGGACCGGGAACTATTCCAATTGTACAGAGCACAACTTACCGCTTTGACAGCTGCGACCACGTTGCAGCCCTTTTTGATAAGCCAACGGAATATATGTATTCACGCTTTGCAAATCCTACCTGTGATGCTGTAGAAAAGAAAATTGCAGACTTGGAAGGTGGTGTAGGTTGTATGCTTACTTCAAGCGGACAGGCTGCTTCACTTCTTTCTGTTTTGAATCTCTGCTGCACTGGAGACAGCTTTATTGCTTCATCTTCTATCTATGGCGGAACAATCAATCTTTTTGGCTTTACTCTTAAAAAGCTTGGAATTGAAGTTATCTGGGTTGATGTAGATGCCAGCTATGAAGAAATCTGCAAGGCAATTAAACCAAATACAAAGTGTATTTTTGGTGAAACTATTGCCAATCCTGCTCTTACTGTTTTTGATTTTGAAACATGGGCAAAGGCAGCTCACGACAACAATCTTCCACTTATTGTAGATAATACTTTTGCAACTCCATATCTCTGCCGTCCTTTTGAATGGGGCGCTGATATTGTTGTTCATTCAACTACAAAATATATGGATGGCCATGCAGTTCAGGGTGGCGGCTGTATTGTTGATTCAGGAAACTTTGACTGGGAAAAGGCTTATAAGGCTACAGGCAAGTTCGCAGATATGATTGAACCTGATGAAAGCTATCACGGACTTTGTTATGTTAAGGAGTTTGGAAAGGCTGCTTACATTATTAAGGCCCGCACTCAGCTTATGAGAGACTTCGGTTGTTATCCTGCTGCTCAGAGCGCCTTCTATTTGAATATGGGAATTGAAACTCTTCCAGTTCGTATGGAACGCTATTGTGAAAATGCCCGCAAGGTTGCCGAATTCTTTAAGTCTAGTGATAAGATTGCAAAAATCAGTTATCCAGGACTTCCTGGCGACAAATACTATGACCGTGCCCAGAAATATCTTCCAAAGGGAACCTGCGGAGTAATTTCAATCAGTATTAAGGGTGGTCGTTCTGCCGCAGTTCGCTTTATGGATGCTCTTGAACTTGCCAGTGACGAGGTTCATGTTGCAGATATCCGCACCTGTGTACTTCATCCAGCCTCTGCAACTCATCGTCAGCTTTCTGATGAACAGCTTGTTGCTGCAGGAATTGATGGTGGAATGGTTCGTGTTTCTGTAGGTCTTGAAAATGTTGATGACATCATTGAAGATTTGAAAAAAGGTCTTGCGGCTGTCTGATAATTCTTTCATAAAATGAAAAGGCTGCCCAGCTGAAGAATTCTTCAAATGGGCAGCCTTTTTTATGTCAGCTTATATAAGCTTATTTCTTATAGATAAAGGTTGCGGCACCTACACCTTCATAAGCTTCGTAGTAGATTCTGATTCCAACACCGTCAATAGCAGCCTTGTTTACTTCAAAAGTACAAGAGCCCTTGAATACTTCGCCAGCCTTGATTGGGTCTGAACACCATTCAATCCAGTTGTTAGAAGCAAGTTCTGCCCACCAGTTTACAGCAGGAGTAGATTCATAAAGAGCTGCACGGATTGGTGTTTCAATATCCTTATTTGAAGTTCCTTCAAAATAAATTGTTACTTTATCACCAACAATAGGAAGACGACCAATTGAGTTTTCAAACAAATCGATAATAGAAATTGCAGCACCATAAGCATTAATCTGTCCGTTTTCTGTTTCAGCCTGCATTTCAATCATCTTAGCAGAATCGGCAAGATTTAATGTAACTTCAACAGGTGTTGCCGGAGCCTTCTTAGTAACCATATCACTTGTGTCGGTTGTAACTGCATCTGTGTCCTGCCATTTAATTACAGGAGCCTTGGATATCTTTTCCCAACCAGCTGACTTTGCACCGCCATGATTAAAGAAGAACATAACGCGAAGGTTCTTTCTTACATTTGTAATAAGATTAAAAGTATAAGTTCCTTCAAAAACTTCTCCAGCCTTAATTGGTCCAAAAATAGGAGTATCACAATCCTTCTGTGAAATTACATTGAGCCAGTAGTTAGCTTTTGGACTATCATCCATTACACAAACCATAAGACCTGGAAGATCAATATCAGAAACTCCCTTGAAGTGAAGCTCTACAGTATCACCTTTTTTTGGTAAACGTCCAACAATGTATTCAGAAAAATCAGGGCTATCTTTCTTTGTACTCTGATAATAATCATTATTCTTTTCAAATGTTGTCTTTTTTCCGGCCTTTGATTCACCTAAATCAAGTACATAAGTCATAGGTCCAGAAGGAGCTTCCTTTGCCTTATCCTTCTTTTTAGGTTTAGCAGACATTGCTGAAACTACCAAAGCCAGCATACATACTGCAGTTACGATTTTTTTCATTTTTTCCTCCAAATTTTTTGAAAAATATATAAATATATAAATTAATTATAGAACCGCCAAGGAGGAAATCAAATTCAATCTACTTTGATTTTTTGTACTAAATAATATGAATTTTATAAAAAAAGGACTGCCCTAAAGCAGTCCTTTTACTAAAGTAATTTACTTACCTTATTTTGCAAACTTAAGCATTGCAGGAGATGCACCTTCATAGTTCTTGTAGTACATCTGAACAGAAATACCTTCTTTACATGATTCAGCAAGAGTAAATTCAAGCTTTGTCTTGAATTTCTTTCCAGCCTTTACCTGTCCTGCTTCTGTAAATTCCTGGAACTTATCTTCACTAGTAGAAATCAAATCCTTCCACCAGCCTACAGCTGCTGTGTTTTCTACCAAAGTAAGAAGAATTGGTTCGTCGATATCAACGTTTGAAGTTCCCTTATAAGTGATGATTACTTTATCACCCTTCTGTGGAAGCCATTCACCACAAGCACTTGTGAATGAGAAGATAGCCTGGAAAGCATCGTTTCCGCGTTCAAATGTGATAAGCTTTGAAACATCACCAAGGTTAATCTTGTATGTCTGCTGTCCCTTTGGACGTCCAAGAGATGCCAAAACTTCTGGGTCACCAACAAATGATTTTCCTACACGTTCAACCTTACAAGTTGTAAGTTTACCATTCTGTTCACCGTAAGCCATGTTGAAAATACATTTTGCTTTAACATCAGCAGTGAGTGTAAATGTTATATCTACATCAACAGGAACTCCTGCTTTTATATCTTTAATAATTGTGTCGCCTTCTGCGCTTTCACCCTTAGAAAGACGAAGCCAATAGTTTGCAGCAGGTGAGTTATCTACAAGGTTTACATAGAGATTATCAATATCCATGTCAAATGTAAGCTTACCTGTTACGCGAACTGTATCTCCAGCTTTTGGTTTATTTGGTTTTACAAGAGCTGACCAATCAGGTGGTGTATTATCCTGACGGGTTGAAACACCTTTTGTACCATACTGAGAGTTGTCTGCGAATTTTACTTCTGTAAGACCTCCATCAGCCAAGTCCAATGTGTATTCCATTGGGTGTGTAATTTCGGCTGCCGACAACATTCCGCATACAGCAAATGCTAATGCAGAAACTAAAAGTGATTTTTTCATTGTTCCTCCATAAGAAACTGCCCGAAAACAACAATTGTTTAATCAAACATTTCTTTTTTTTTAAGTAACTTAAATTATAAATCAGAAAATCCAGATGTCAAGAAAATATGTTTTTTATCAAAAAAGACTTTTAAAACTAGTCATTTTTTAAGTATTTTGAGAGATTTCACCTATAAGAAAAGATATGTTAGTATGCAAGTTTTAGTTGATTTTCCTTTATTTTGTTTTACAATTAACCTTAATCATACAAGGAGGAAAAAAGGTATGAAAAAAACTTTATCATTATTGCTCGTTGCAGCAGTAACATTGTCGGCTCTTGTAGCTGCACCAAAGAAATCTGCAATTCCGGAAGCTCCAGAGATTACAGAGCCTGTTGAATTCAAATATGGAACAGACTGGACACTTGAAACAACATGGTTTGGAGAAGATTATTTTGTAATTGACGGACAGTCAGTTCATTATAATGCAGGTTCAAAAAATAATAATCACGCAGTAATGTTTAAGCTTGCTAGACGTGGAATGTTGGCAAAAAATGCCGTTCTTGAAATTGAATATAAAATGGATAAATATGATCCTTCAAAGTCTTGTCAGTTGGTAATTCAGCCTGCAACAATGGAAGGTACAGGTTCTGCAGATTACGGTAACCAGAATTATCCAATTTTGTATAATAACTTTGAACCAGCAGAAACTGGTGTTTTAACTGTTGACTGCAGCCGTCTTTTGAAGTCTTCTGTAAAGAAGGTTCTTGATGGTTTCCGTATGATTAACAATGAAGGTTCTTACGAAAAATTCAAGTGGCAGAGTGACTGGGGATTCACAATCACTAAAGTTACAATGAAGCCAAAGGAAGAAAAATAAATCTTAAGAGATTTTATCCTTTAAAGCCCCGGTTTTAAAAGCCGGGGTTTTCTTTTCTCTTAAGCTGATTTTTGTTATACTTTTCTTATGCTTTCACTTTCCTGGATAGACTTTCCCGAACCTTATGATGACAAAGGCCTTGCGGCTTCTGCGATTTTTGAGCCTTCACTTCCTTGTGAAAAGAATAAGGCAAAAATGGGACATCTTTTTTTTGAAGGTGATAATTATCCGGTTTTACAAAAGCTGAAAAGCCTGTATTCAGAAAAAATACGTTTTATATATATAGACCCACCCTATAACACAGGAAATAATTTTACTTATAATGATGATTTTTCCAGTAGCTCCAGAGGGGACCGGCATTCAGCCTGGCTTAGCTTTATGGAAAGAAGGCTTATTCTTGCAAGAGAATTACTTTCTCCGGAAGGCTGTATTTTTATTGCAATAGACCAGAGCGAGCTTTATACCCTTAAATTGCTTTGTGACAGGATTTTTGGGGAAGATAATTTTATAAATGATTTTATGTGGCTGCATGGAAAGGGCAAGAAAGATACCTGGTCGCGTACTTTACAGCAGCACACCCTCTGTTTTGCCAGAGATAAAAAGCTTTTGCCAGCCTTTCATGAGTGGGAAAAAAGTAACTGGGCCAAAAATAATGCTGATAATGATCCCCGGGGGAACTGGTTTTCCGGTAGTATTTCTTTTACAGAAAAAAGGTCAAATCCTAATCATAAAAATTATTACTCAATTACAGCGCCTAATGGTAAGGTTTGGACCCGGCAGTGGCTGGTTAGCCGTGAAGAAATGGAGGCCTTGCTCGCTGATAAGCGTATTTACTTTGGTCAGGCTCCTCAATATGATCTAGTGCCCCGTGTAAAGATTTTTAATGATACGGAAAGTCAGGTTATTCCCCGCAATATTATTGAAGAGGTAGAAAGCACCAGAGCAGCACAAAAGCATCTGGACAGTCTTCTTGGGGTAAAAGGCGCCTTTGATAATCCAAAACCGCTTTCTTTGATAAAGCATCTTTTAAAAATATGCTGTCTTCCAAAGGACGCTCTTGTCCTGGATTTTTTTGCAGGAAGCGGAACTACTTTCGAGGCTGTGTGCGAGCTGAACAGGGAAGATGGGGCTGAAAGAAGTTGCCTGCTTGTTCAGAAGGCAGAGCCAACCTGGCAGCAGGAAGGGGAGAGCGAAAAAAAAATCCCGCGTCGTGGAAGCGAAATAGCCTTTGACGCAGGATTTATGACAATTGCTGACTTATGCTGGGAGCGCTGTTGTCGTACAGCAAAGCTTTTTGATTGCAGCATTTCCAGACATATTCTTACTTTTACAGAAAAAACTAACTAAAAAGCTTTCTGCATTCCAGGTAGAAACGCTTTTCATCGGCTTCTCCCATAGAAAAGCTCTTTCTTGGCAGAGGGCCTCTTCCACTGATTGTTTCAAAGAAGCTGTCTTTGGCAATTGGTGGTAACAAGATGCCCACTGCATTATCACGCTCTCCAAGCTTAAGAACTTCTTCACTTCCATGAATATAGTCAATTTCGGCAGAACTTTCATTTTTAAGGAAAGCGTCAATTTCTGGTTGAAGTCTTGCTACTGCAAGCTCAGTAATATCAGTTTCCAAAAGGACATATTTCTGAGCTCCATCTAACTTGTAGGCAAAACCAAAATCAGCATGAGATTTTTTTACTGCCTCCTCAAGCTCTGTTGCCGAAGAAAGCTCTTTTATACGGCCATTTAATTTAGCAGCCAGAGCCTTAATCATTGCTTCTGTATTAACATTAAAAATTACACGGTGAATTGGTTCAAAGGTTAAACCTTCATCATAAATATTTACAATTTCTACAAGGGCATAACGAACTGGACTGTCAGGTCCAAGCTCTTTTTTACATTCATCCCAAACAGCTTTTGCAGTTGCAAGTGAATGGTTTCCATCTCCAACAGCAAAAAGGAAGGTTGAACCATCTGCACTTCTATTCTTAGCGGCAATTTTTTCAACAGCGTCTGTAACTGCTGTAATTTCAGCTTCAGATTCAAGAGCCCAGCCTGTAATAGAACCTCCATTACACATAAGCTGGCCTTCGTAAAGAGGAGCCTTTCCCTTTACAAGAGCTCCACTTGCTCCTATAAGCTGGTCTTCCTTGTCATCTACCAGGAGCATGATGTGTGGCAATTCCAGAGGTGCTCCTTTTCTTATTTCCATACGAGGAGGAATACGCTCTACAATTGTGGCTTCGGTAGCACGGATGTTTGCATTGCTGAAGGGCTTCCATTCGTAGGTATCCAGGTCTATTTCTGCAACAAGGCCTTTTCTTGTGCGGCCAAAAGCGGTTTTTCTTTCAACATAAACCATACAGTCACGTGGAGCATCAAAAACTTCTTTTGGATTTCCCTCAAGATAATCCTTCATACTTTCTCTGATTTTTTTAATACGCTGGCTCTTATCAGGAGCATTCAAATAAACCTCAGGTAAAATAAGATTTAAGGTTGAAGCTTTTCCAGCAGCAGCTTTTTCAGCTTTTTTCCAATAATCTAAATCCTGTGTGTACTGGTCGCACGCAATTACAGCCCAGCTTTTGATATCAATATTTTTGGGCAAAAGGATTTCCGGTACTCGGATTCCAAACGATTCTAGTTTTGATGTGTCTATCTTTTTCATATTCCAAAGTATACAGACAAGAAGAAAATTGTGCTACAATAAATATGTGGCAAAGACCCAGATAAATCAGACAAGTGTTCAGTCTCAGTTACAGCACCAGCGGATTTCTCACCGTCAGATTCAGGCCCTTCAATTTCTTTCTATGAATACTATGGATTTGCGGGATGAAATTTATAAGGAGGTGAGCGCTAATCCGGCTTTAGAAATTGTAAAGGATAATCGCAATGCCGGAGATTTGCCTTCTGCTTCAAGCGTAAATCAGCAGCTGCTGGAAAATACAGAAGAAAAAAATGAGTCCCTCCAGCATCATTTACTTCATCAGCTAAATTCTATGAAGCTTTCTGATGATGAAAGCATGCTTTGCCAGAAGCTTATTTATAATCTTGATGAAAACGGTTGTTATGGGTCTCTTTTGTCTCCTGAAACTCTGATTGATAAAAGTCGTCCTTTGCAAAATCGTGAAATGCTTGAGCGCTGTATTTCTATAATTCAGAGGATGGATCCGGTGGGAACCTGCTGTCGTAATCTTGAAGAAAGCCTTTTGGTTCAGGCTAAAATCTCGGGTAAGGCAGATGAGCTTTCTCTTTTTATTCTTGATGGGCATTTGGACCTGCTTAATCCTCCGGAAGCTTCCCGTATTTTACATAAGCTTACAGCCTACAGGGAAGACTGGCATAAAAAGGCCTTTGCCCCTGAAATTCCCCTGGATAAAATAGAGCTTACTATTGCAAGTGTTCAGGAAGCTCTGCATTTTATTCTTACACTAAATCCTCGTCCGGCCCAGGGCTATTCTATAGATTCCGGGGCAGATTATGAAAAACCGGATGTTATTCTTAGGGTAGAACGTCTTGAAGGTAAGCTTGCCGCTGATGAAATATGGCATGGGCTGGTAGCAGGCGATGACAAATGTCATTTTCAGGTAAAATATGCTTCGGGAATTCTTCCTGAGCTTAGAATTGCTGCAGACTTTACTTTTGATAAGGAAAATCTTGCAAGGGCCAAAGAGTTTATAGAAAATCTGACTTATCGGGAAAATACTCTTGTTTTGCAATGCTGTTATATTGTGAAGGAGCAGTTAAACTTCTTTTTGAATGGGCCCGGAAATCTAAATGTGCTTACTCGGCGGCAGCTTGCCCTTGCTTTGGGTTTGCATGAATCTACGGTCTCCAGAATGTCTTCCCGCAATAACAGTAAATATATACAAACTGAATACGGGCTTTTTCCTACAAGTTATTTTTTTACTTCAGGGGTTTCTTCTTCGGCTGGTGAAAAAGTTTCTGCAGAAAAGATAAAAAAGCTGATGATGGAAATGGTAGAAAAAGATGGTTCTCTTTCTGATTCTGAATTAACAGCCCGACTTAATGCTGAGGGCATAAAAATAGCGCGGCGCACTGTGGCTAAATACCGCGCTAATATTGGAATTAAAAATTCCTATCAAAGATAAGCATTTACCTGCTTAGAATTACTTCTGCTGAACCTTATCCTTTTCCTTCTTGATTTTGTTATCAAGCACGTCCATCATCTTGTTGAGGGCAGCTCCAAAATCATAGTCTTCACCTGTTACGTGAGCCTGAGTTCCCCACTTAAAGTTTACAGTGGTATCGAAAGAATAGGCCTTGTCGTGTTTGATTTTCATGAGAAGGTCAACAATCAGATCATCTGCGTAAGCGATTCTCTTTAATTTTGTATCTATCATATCCGATTGTTTCTGCTCAAGTGTAAATCCTACAGCGTTAATTGATGGTGTCATAGTTTTGCTCCTTAAAAATAGATTTTGGTTTCTGGAAGCTTTGCGCTCCCTTCCATCTGTTTTAAAATATAACATGCTATTTGTGAAAAAACAAATTTATATTTTGCTTGACAATATACTTCAGCTATTGAAAAAACATCCCCTACAATGTATAGTAAACCCATGGCAGAAAAGAAATTCACCGTTTTGGATTTGCTCAATTTGGAATTATCAGGGCATGATGCGCTTGATTTGCGTTGTATTGCAGGTCGACGCGGTTTGCCTCGCGCAATTACAATTCCTGAAATAAATAGACCAGGACTGGCGCTTTCCGGTTTTTATGAAGCCTTCGGAAGCAGTCGTGTTCAGCTTTTTGGTCGCGGTGAAACTGCGTTTTTAAATAAACTTCACAAAGAAAAATCTACAGATAGCTTAAATACATTTTTCCAGATGCAGATTCCATGCTGTGTTTTTACTTATAATCTGGAGCCTACAGAAGAATTCCGTGCCTTTGCAGAAGAAAATTGCTGTCCTATTTTGCAGACCAGCCTTACTTCTGCGGAATTTTCAAACCGACTTACACGTATCTTTTCAAATACCTTTGCACCTCATCAGACTCTTCACGGAGTTCTTGTTGAAGTTTATGGTATTGGAATCCTTTTGAACGGACATTCTGGTGTTGGTAAAAGTGAAACTGCATTGGAGCTTGTAGAACGCGGACATCGTCTTGTTGCTGATGATATTATTGATATCAGATGTGTAAACGGTAACGTTCTGCTTGGACGTGGTGCTAATTCTATAATCAGTCACCATATGGAAATTCGTGGATTGGGTATTATTAATATATCTTCCCTTTATGGGGTAGGTGCCATCCGCGATCAGAAAGAAGTTCAGTTAATTGTTCAGCTTGAAGATTGGAATTCTTCTAAAGCCTACGACAGACTTGGAACTGAACAAAAGTACATGGAGCTCCTTGGGGTTAATGTTCCTATGATTGAGATTCCTGTACGTCCCGGAAGAAACCTTCCGATTATTATTGAAGCTGCTGCTATGAATGAGCGTCTTAAAAATATGGGATATAATTCTGCAAAAGACTTTAATCAGAATGTTCTTAAGTGGATTGAATCTGAGGATGCTCAGGCAGTATATAATGGTAATGACGATTCTTACTAAAAAATAAAGGGCGTAAATCGCCAAGGAAACGTAAAGAAAATGGTTGAGAAGATTTTGACTGTACAGAACAGAGCTGGTATTCATGCACGTCCAGCTGCTATCATTGCTCAGACTGCTAATAAGTTTGAAAGTGAAGTTAGCCTTACAAAAGATGGTGCAACAGTGAATGCAAAGTCAATCATGGGAGTAATTGCTATGGGTGCCTGCTATAACACTCAGCTTACTTTGACAACCGAAGGTTCTGATGAATCTGAAGCTGCTGCCTCAATTGAAGAATTGTTTAACAGCAGATTTGAAGAAGATTGAGGTAAAGTATGAAAGGAATTACAGACAGACAACAGCAGGTATTGGATTATATTGCTGCTTATACAGAAGAAAATTCCTATCCTCCAACTGTTCGTGATATAAGTGACCATTTTGGAATTTCACTTAGAGCTATTCAGGATCATATTGCAGCTCTGCAAAAGAAAGGCTATCTTTCACAACGCGAAAAGAAGGCCCGCTCTCTTAGAGTTTTGGTCGGTGCAAAAGAAAAAGAACCTGAACTTTATGTAGGAAAAGTGCCTTTACTTGGCACGGTTGCTGCAGGTAAACCTCTTCTTTGTGAAGAAAATCTTGATGGCTATGTTAATCTTACTGAGCCTTTTGTTCGTCCTGGAAAAAGTTATTTTGCCCTTAGAGTTCGTGGTGAAAGTATGATTAATGCTGGAATCCTGGACGGGGACCTTGCTGTTGTAGAGCAGTCCAGTTCTGCGGTAGACGGACAGATTATTGTTGCTGTAATTGATAATGCTATTACTCTTAAGCGTTACTACAAGGAAGCTGAGCGGGTACGTCTTCAGCCAGAAAATCCTGCTTTTTCTGCAATTTACTGTACTGATGTAAGAATTGTTGGAATCCTTTCTAACATTGTACGTACTTATTAGTTTAGACTGAAACATGGCAAAGCTTGAATCTGTTTATCTTTACACAGGGCCTGAATTTGGTGAGCGCAATGATGCTGTAGAAAGCATAAAAAATGCCTTCAAAAAACAGACAGGCACTGTGGATGAACACACCTTTTATCTTCTGGAAACTCCCTTTAATCAGGTTATGACAATTCTGCAAAGTGGAACTCTATTTTCTGATGGAGTTCTTGTAGTTTGCAAAAATGCCGAACTTATCAAAAAAAAGGACGATATTCAGATGCTTGCCGACTGGCTTAAAAATGCCGAGTCCAGCTCACTTCTAATTCTTGTTTCAGATGAAATTTCAGTAGATGCAAAGCTTGAAAAGTTAATACCAGCTGCTGCTCGTAAAAAGTTCTGGATAATGTATGAAGAAAAAAAACTCCCATGGCTTACTTCATATTTTTCAAAGAATGGTTACAGAATTCAAAGAAGTGCCGCTGAATTGATTTTAGATTTAATCGAAAATAATACTCAGGCTTTGCGAGACGAATGTTCCCGTTTCTTCCTTTATTTTCCTAAAGAACATGAAATTACAGAAGCTGATGTAGAATCAATTCTTACTCATAATCGTGAAGAAAGTGTTTTTTCTCTTTTTGCACAGCTTGCAGACAGTACAGAAAATCCTCAGGCTCGTTTTGAAAAAGGGCTTTCTATTTTACAGAGAATCAGACTTTCAAAAAGTAATTCTTCTGTGGAAATAATTGCTGGGCTTTCTTCCTGCTTTAGAAATTTGGTGAAGTGGCATAATGAAGGTGAAAGTGCAATACACGGGACAATGCTTCAAAAGCAATACAGAAGTGCAGCCCGTATTTGGACTTTAGGGCAGGCAACTGCTATACTTGCTATTCTTGCAGCTACAGATATGGAAATCCGAAGTGGAGGAAACCTCCTTGAAGATTTACTGCTGCAGAAAATGCTTTATGAAATTGTTGTAAAAAAGGGAAGTCAGCTTCAGTCTATAGTTCCAGACTATTTAACAGATTTTTAAGGGCAAGCATTTCTTCTTTAGTAAAGGTTGAGCCCTTTCCCATTTTCTGATGATCAGGAGACCAGCTTCTAATATCATACTTGGCGGGTCTTCCTCCCCAGGAAACAAGATTAAGTTCCAGATCCCATCCGCCTTTTCCTTCGCTTAAAGTTCCAAGATTCTTCTCAATCGAAAAAGAAAATTCGTCAGCCATTTAATGCTCCTTCGGTAAATTACCGATATTTTATCTGAAGTTATCACTATAATTATCGTTGTATCAACAAAAAATTTATAGTAAAATATTTTTATCATAAAGTGTGAGGTTAATATGAAGAAAGTTGTAATATCTCTTCTATCAATTTCCACAGTTTTGTTCTTCATTTCCTGTGGGTCTAAACCAGCTCCGGAAGAAGCTGAGCCTGAAGCTCCTGTTGTTGAACAGCAGGAAGAGGAGCCAGTTGTAGAGGAAGAACCTGAAGCTGAAGAAATAGATGAAGAAGCTGAGTTAGCTGCTCTACTTGAAAAAATCGAAAATGCCCGCGCTGCCGCTTTGGAGGCTGGTGCCGAAGAATCTGCTCCTGACATGCTCAAGAAGGTTGATGATTATCTTGAACAGTGCAAGGCAAACGGAAGTCTTAAAGAAAATGCTGATGATATAATTGCCCGCTACGAGTTAATTGCAAATCTTGTAAAGGCTCAGGAAGCAAAAAAAGAAATAGATGATAATGGTTTTGCTCAGTATGACCAGAAGGATTATGACGAAGCTGAAGCCGCTCTTGCAAAAGTAATGGAATCCCTTGATTCTGAAGGAGCTCTTGATGCTTCTGTTACAGATTCTGCAAAGGCTGCCTACAGCGGATACAACACAGTTCTGGTTATTACATATAAAAAGCTTGCAAAAGAAGAGCGTGAACTTGCTTATGCAGCAAAGAAAGATGCTGACAGTGTAAAGGCCGGAGTTTCACAGAAGGAACGTTATCAGGCTGCTGCAGATTCCTTCAAAAATGCAGATTCTCTTTATGCAATGCAGAATGCAAAAAAAGCCCGTGAACAGTACATAGCCGCAAAGGACGAGTTTTCAGCTCTCTATAAAGAAGTTTCTGAAAGACGTGCCGCTGCACAGGCTGCAATTGACGCCGCTAAGAAAAGAGTTCAGGAAAGTGAAGACTTTGCAGTTCAGGCAGATGAAGCATCTCCAATTACAGATGAAAATGTAGACGGAATTGAAGCTGAAGATGCTGTACTTCTTGAAGAAGATGTTTACGAAGCACCAGAAGAAGCTGAAATTGAAATTGCTGAAGATATTGAAGATCAGTACATAGAAGAAAGAGAGACTGTTCTTGTTAAGGAAGAAGTTCCTGTAGAAGCTGAGACTGAGGTAGAAGCTGCCCCTGAGGCAGACGCAGAGCCTGTTGCAGAAGAAGCACCTCTTGAAGCAGAACCTGCTGAAAGTGAAGCTGCTCTAGAAGCCGAGGCTCCTGTAGAAGAGGCCCTTCCGGAAGAAGAACAGGAAGAAATTGAAGAAAGTATCCAGGAGGAAGAGTAATGAAAAAGTTGTTTGTAATTTTTGCCGCTGCACTTATTTCTGCGTCAGCTTTTGCTGTCAGCTATAAAAACAATACTTATCAGAAGCTTGCAGATGAATATACCCGCAAAGCTGAAGTTGCTCTTGATGCTGGTCAGTATGATGATGCAGTAGAGTATTCAAAAAAAGCAGAAGAAAATGCTGAGCTTTCAAAGGCTTATATTGAAATGATGATGGCTCGCAATGAAGCTGAAGAGAATATTAAAATTGCAAAGAATAAGCTTGCCTGGGCAGAGCAGATAGATGCTCCTCATACTTTCCCAATGGCATACACTTCTGCAAAAGAAAATCTTACAAATGCAGAAAGTTCTTTTGAAGCAGAAGATTATCCAAATGCAAACGAATATGCAAAGGCTGTACTTACTTCTTTGGAAGGTGTTAAGGAAATTACACCTCTTCCTGAGTTCTATATTGTAAAACCTTGGGCAGAAACAAAGGACTGTTACTGGAATATTTCCGGACGACATTATGTTTATAACAATCCTCTTTTATGGGAAAACCTTTATCAGGCAAACAAGTCTGCAATGCCAAAACCAGAAAATCCTAATTTGATTCATCCTGGTATGAAAATGCAGATTCCTAGTCTTACTGGTGAATACCGCAAGGGAACCTACGATCCTAAAAAAACTTACGAGCCTTATGGTGAGTGATAACTTTTAGAAAGGTTTGAAAAAAGTGACTGTTCATTGGGCAGTCACTTTTTTTTATTTAAAACTTTAGCTTAGTATTTTTATAGCGCAGATAAAAAGTCATGGCTGTGGACATTATTGCGTGCGGAAACTGCTCTGTGCCAATTCCTTCAAAAACTTCTTCTTTTGTAAGTTCCATGCAGTTTATAAATTCATCCTCATCAAGATGCTGACTTCCTACATTTTGTAAATCTTCAGCTAAAAATATATGAACATGGTTATTAAAAAGAGCAGGGTTAGGACTCAATTCCCCAAGCTTAATCAGCTTTCCGGCCCTGCATCCAGTTTCTTCTTCCAACTCACGTTTTGCAGCACAGTCAGGGTCTTCTCCCTTATCAACTACACCGCCTGGAAATTCAACACTTAAAGCATTAATTCCGTGCCGCCACTGTTTTACCATCAAAAAAGTTTTTTCCTTTTCTGGAATAACAATTACCCATTCAGGAGCATCCATTATGATATAGTCTCCACTTACTCCGTTTGCGGAAGTATTATGATGTGAAGTTATATCGCAGACTACAGTGTGAAGAATTGTTTTTACTTCTCCTTCAGTCCACTTTAATTTTTCATCTTCCTGGGTAAAATAGTTCTTCATTATTCCCGCCTTAAAATTTTGACAGATTCGATTTCTCGTTTTATTATAAATCAGAGGTTAGCTTATGGCAATAATTACAATTTCAAGACAAGTAGCAGCTCATGGTGATGAAGTAGCAGAAATTCTCGCAAAAAGATTAGGATATAAATTTGTAACTCGTAAGGAAATTGAGGCCCGTATTGTAGAGCTAGGCTTTCCTAAAGAAAAGCTTTCTAAATACGATGAACGTAAGCCAGGCTTCTTTGCCTCTCTTGCGCGAGATAGAGATGAATATTTGAATTATGCCCAATATGCTATTTTTGAAGCTGCAGAACAGAGAAATGTAATTATAATTGGTCGGGGAGCCTGGGCTGTACTTCAAAATGTACCAAATTGTATTTCTGTACGTTTGATAGCAGATGAACGTACTAGAATTGGCCGCCTTAGAGCCGAATTTAACTGGACAGAAAAACAGGCACTTCAGAGAATTCAGGAAAGCGATACAAATCGTGCCGGTTTCCATAGCAGCTTTTATAATCTGGATATAAATGATTTATCTTTGTTCCATGCCGTCTTTAATACAGGTCGCATGGAACTGGAGGTTGCGGCTAATCTTATTGCTGAACTGGTAGAAGAAAAGGTAACGGTAAAGCAGGAAGAAGATGGAAATAAAATGATTGAACAGCTGCTTGAAGCTCAGAAGGTTTTGAACAAGCTGAGTTTCGATTATCATCTGAATATAGAGTTTATGCATGTAACAATTGAAGAAAATACTGTAATTCTTCATGGAGTTTCAGATTCTCCTGCTATGGTAGAACAGGCCCTTCAAATAATTAAGCAGGAAATGCAGGGGTATGATGTAAAATCTGCAGTTAGTATTGTTCATGATTTTAAGGGCTTTTAGGGTAAGCTTTTTCTTAATATAATCTTTCTCCCTTGACTTTTGTTTGCAGATTTTAGATACTTTAACTAATTATGAAACTTTCTAATAAATTTACTTTAACTCGTGTTCTTTTTGCACCGATTTTTTTCCTTTTATATTTCATCCCAATCTGGACCGGAAAGTTTGCAGCATTATCAATGTATATAGCAATTCCTTGTTTAGCTTTTGCTGAGTTTACAGATTATCTTGATGGACACTATGCCCGAAAACATAATGAAGTAAGCGATTTTGGTAAAATGTTTGACCCTTTTGCTGATGTTGTTCTTCACCTTACTTCTTTTATCTGTTTTATAAAATCTTATAATCCAGAAATATCTTATATTCCACTTTTTGTTTTGATGTTGATTTTTATCCGGGAATTTTCGCAGAATTTCCTTCGTATGGTTTCTGCAAAAAAAGGAGTTGCAATTGCCGCAAGAAAAGGTGGGAAGTTCAAGACTGTAATGTATGTAGTTGCAGAATTTTATGTAGTTTTCCTTGAGCTGCTTGTAAGAACTGATAATGTTCCTGCTTGCTTTGATGGGCTTAAACTCGCCTCACTTATAATTTTTGTGATTTGTGTAATTTGCAGTTATGCTTCTTTTATAGATTACCTTGTTCACTTTGGAAATACTTTAAAAGACGATTAATTATATAGATTGGGTTAAATGAAAAAGGTGGTTCTTTTGAACCACCTTTTTTTATGCCTTATGCCTTGTAGTTTAGCCTGCAATTATTGCAATCTGTTTAGGCGCTGCAATTTCCTTTTTCTTCATGGAAACTGTAAGGATTCCATTTTTAAAGGAAGCTCCAATAGATTCTGCATCAACATCCTGTGGAAGAGAGAAACGGCGGACAAAGCTTGAAGAACGTCTTTCATTCAAAAGATACTTCTTAGATTTCTTTTCCTTCTTTTCTTCTTTTGTTTCTTTTTCTTCTTCCTTAGAAGCGATTGTCAAATTGTCATGATCAAGTTCAATGTTTATATCATCTTCGCTTCTTCCAGGAAGCTCCATTTCCAATGTATAAGCATTGTCTTCTTCAAAAACGTCTACTTTTGGAGTGGTAAATCCTGCACGGCACATAACTGCTGGAGCTGAATTACCTCCAAAAACATCATCAAACAGTGAATTAAGCATAGAAAAATCGTTCATAGTATTTACCTCTTATAATTTTTAAGTTATGTAAGCAATCAAAGCTTACATAATACATTTAGCAAGTTTCATGCCAACCACAAGGATTTTTCTAAAATTTCAGAAAAAAAATTATTTTTCAGCGAATTTTTAGCTCTTTTTTGATTTATCAGATGGTAGCAGGGGTTTTTACAAAGAAAAGTGCTGTGTCAAAATATCCCAAAAAAACAGATAAATTTGACACAGTCTTTGCCGAAATGACCCTTTATTTTTGGAATACTGCTTTGACGAGGGCCTTAATGTCGCTAACCTTAACCATTCCGTCATCATCGTCAGGAGTTATAACCTTTGAAAAGCCTAAATTTTCGGCGGCTTTTATCCTTTGTTTTGATTTTCCAACAGGACGGATTTCTCCTGCAAGACTAAGTTCTCCAAAAACGGCGGTGTTTGCCGCTATGGGCAGGTCTGTTCTGGCAGAGTAGAGGGCACTTGCAAGGGCTGCGTCAATGGAGCTTTCTGCAAGTCGTATTCCACCGGCAACATTTACATATATATCCTGATCAGAAAAGCAAAGACCACAGCGTTTTTCTATTACAGCCGCAACTCTTGCAACCCGGCCTGAATCAATCTTTTCGCTATATATTCTGGAAATACTTGCTTTTGCGGGAACTGTAAGAGCCTGTATTTCTACCAGGAAAACTCTGCTGCCTTCGAAAACCGGAGTACAGGCAACTCCTGCCGGCTGCTGATTTTTTCTTTTTGTAAGGAAAAGAGAAGCTGGATCTGAAACTGGAATTAAGCCTTTTTCTGTCATACTGAAAATTCCAATTTCATCAACTGAACCAAATCTGTTTTTCTGAGCATGTAAAAATCTTACATCATCGCTGTTATGCTCAAAGGAAATGACTGTATCTACCATGTGCTCCAAAGACTTTGGTCCTGCTATTGTTCCTTCTTTTGTTACATGGGCAGTCATGATTAAAACTGAATCTCTTTCTTTTACCCAGGAAATAAATTCATTTGCACAATATTTTAGCTGGTTTACAGTTCCCGGAACTATTCCCGCTTCCGCAGAATAAATTGTCTGTATAGAATCAATAATGACAAAAACCGGATTTAGTGAATCCAGAGCATCTAAGGAATCTTCAAGTCTTGAAGTGCATAAAATCTGAATATTTGAAGAGTCCAGTTCCAGTCTGTCTGCTCTTTCTTTTATCTGAGCCGCTGATTCTTCACCGCTTATGTATAAAACCTTTTGGTCAGCACTTATGCTTTTAGAAATACTGGCTGTGGTTTGCAGTAATAATGTTGATTTTCCAATTCCAGGTTCACCACCCAGCAATATTGCAGATCTTTTAGTAGCACCTCCGCCAAGTACTCTGTCAAATTCAGGAATGCCCGTTGTAAAGCGGGATTGCTCCTGGGCTTTTACGCTTCCTAAAGAAAGAGGCTTTTGTTTTTGTGCCTGTTCGCTTCCCCTGCCTGCAGCTGTTACTGCATTTTTATCTATTATAATTTCTTCCAGGGTGTTCCATTCTCCGCAATCTGGACAGCGCCCAAGCCACCTGGGTTGTGAATAACCACAGTTTGAGCATTTGTACATAATTGATCCGTTTTTTTTAGCCATAAGAAGTCCTTTTTGCGGTTTATAATATTTTAGTGATTTTTTTCATCATATCTATTGACAGAATAATATTCTAGTAGTATATTCATATCAGCTTGTAAATAAGCTGATAAACTCTCTCCGATGTCCAGCAACGCTGGACGGCAGGCTTCCCTTTTAGTGTTACTGGTTGGGAAGCCTGTTTTTTTAACACGGCTATTTTTCCGGTAATCAGGTTCTTCTTTTGATTACCGGAAGTTCTTATAAAGTTTATTTTTCCTGAGTGAATACGGTTCCGGCTGGAATTGATTCAGTAACCCAGGTGTTACCACCTATGATACTTCCTTTTCCAATTACAGTGTCTCCGCCAAGAATTGTAGCATTTGCATAGATTGTTACATCATCTTCTATAGTAGGATGTCGTTTTTTGTTTTGGAGATTTTTCTTTACGCTAAGGGCACCTAAAGTTACCCCCTGATAAATCTTAACGTTATTACCAATTATACAGGTTTCGCCAATTACAACACCGGTTCCGTGATCAATAAAGAAGGATTCGCCAATTTTTGCTCCAGGATGAATATCAATTCCTGTTTTTCCATGAACGTGTTCAGTCATAATTCTTGGAATAATAGGTACTCCATTCTTATAGAGGAAATTTGCAATTCTATAAACAAGAATTGCTTCCAGTCCTGGATATGAAAGGATAACTTCCTCATTGCTTTTAGCGGCTGGATCTCCATTGTAAGCAGCAATTGTGTCTAATTGAATCATTCTTCTGATTTCCGGAATTTCTTCAATTAATGCAAAGGCAGTTTTTTCTGCAAGCTTAAAACAATGTGATTTTGTAATATCATCACTTGTGTTCTTGCAGTTTTCCTTGCTGTTTTTTATAAAGATAAGTGACTTCTGAATTTCACAGGTAAGCTTGGCAATAATATTGTTTACGCGCTGTCCGGTTACATATCTGATATTAATAGGTTCAATTTCTTCGGCAATCCTAAAGCCTGGAAAAACTAGAAACTGAAGGTCGGAAAGTACTTCTACTACATTTTGTCTGTTTGGAAAATTTCCAGATCTGTTTACAAGTCCGTAGCGTTCGTAGGAATCAAGAATTCCGTCGATCAGCATATCAATATTCATAAAGGCCTCTTTATATTATTATGGAAATAATATAGCATATAAATTATTAATTATCTATTAGTAGTTGGTGTACTCATATAATTCAGCTAGAAATTCTCGTAAATTCAAGTGAATTTGCAAGAATTCAGCTTTGAATTTATTGACAAGATTTTTATCTTAAACTATAGTTCTAGAACGCATGTTTTCTATACGAAGTGCGGTAATCATTTCGCCCCAGTAGCTCAGTTGGTAGAGCACCACATCGGTAATGTGGAGGTCTGCGGTCCGATTCCGCACTTGGGCTGTTCTAAAACATTGAAGTTTATTTTAGGAGTTATATAAAATGGGAAGCAAAAAGAAGGGTGCTGTAGAAATTATCGCATTGCAGTGTACAGAATGTAAGAGAAAGAATTACACAACTTACAAGAACCGCAAGAACATTACAGGAAAGCTTGAAAAGAACAAGTATTGTCCATTCTGCAAAAAGAGCATCTTGCACAAAGAAACAAAGGCTAAATAATTTAGCTTAAATTAAATTTGATATTTAATCGGTGTAAACCGATTTGAATATATAGGGCAGTAGTTCAGCTGGTAGAGCAGCGGTCTCCAAAACCGCCTGTCGTGGGTTCAAATCCTGCCTGCCCTGATTTTATAAGGAAATGGTATTATGGCTAAAGTGATTCAATTCTTCAAAGAAAGTAAAGCAGAACTTAAGAAAGTAGTATGGCCTACAAAAGAAGATGTTCTTTCTTCTATCAAGGTTGTAATTATTTCTACAATCATTGTAGCTGTAGTACTCGGTCTTCTTGACCTTGGCTTCACAGAATTGTTCCGCTTGATAATGAAATAGGACGGAAAAATGTCTAGAAACTGGTACATTCTTCACACTTATACAGGCTACGAAGGAAAAATCGAACGTACAATTAAATCTCTTCTTGAAAAGAATGAAATTGATTCTAATGTAATTTTGGATGTTCGTGTTCCTGTTGAAGAGCTTGTAGAAATCAAAGATGGAAAAAAGAAAACTCGTTCAAACAAATTTCTTCCAGGATATATTATGCTGGAAATGGATTTGCCGGAATTGGGTTGGAAAGCAACTTGTTCACAGCTTTATCGTATTCAGGGTGTTACAGGCTTTGTAGGTTGTATTAATCGTAATCAGAGACCTATCCCTATTACAAATGATGAAGCTAAGAATCTTCTTCAGAAGTCTGGTGTTATTAAGGGTGAAAAGCAGGTTCATGTTCGTCAGTCATTCAATGTTGGCGATGTTATCAAAATTACAGAAGGACCATTTGCTTCATTTACCGGTACTATTAAAGAAATTAATCTGGAAAGAGAAAAGCTGTCTGTAGAAGTTCAGATTTTTGGACGTCCTACTCCAGTTGAAGTTAATTTCCTTCAGGCTGAAAAAGCCTAAGTTTTATTACAGTGCAAATTCAGGGGTTCGTATCCCAAATACGAACCGTTAATCCTGTTTTTGGGAGAGGTGCAGGTCCGTTGGACATAGGCATCTCGTTAGATAAAACAAAGTCCGCCGCTTGCGACAGAAATTGTTTATCATACCAATATTGGGAGAAACAAAATGGCTACAAAAAAAGTAACTGCCGTGATTAAATTGCAGTGTCCTGCAGGAGCAGCAACTCCAGCTCCTCCAATTGGACCAGCTCTTGGACCTCATGGCGTTTCAGCTCCAAAATTTGTTCAGGAATTCAATGATCGAACAAAGACTATGGAAAAAGGTCTTGTTATTCCTGTAGTAATCACAGTTTATCAGGACAAATCTTACACATTCATCTTAAAGACTCCTCCAGCAGCAGTTCTTATTAAGAAGGCTTGTAAGCTCGACAAGGGTTCTGGAAATCCTCTCCGCGACAAGGTTGCAACTCTTTCTAAGAAAGATTTGGAAGAAATTGCAAAGACAAAGATGCCAGATATCAATGCTAATGATATCGAAGCAGCCAAGAAAATTATTGCCGGTACTGCACGCAGTATGGGTGTAGAGGTGGAGCAGTAATATGAAACACGGAAAGAAATATAACGCAGCAGCTGCAAAGTATGATCTTTCAAAGAAGTATGATGTAGCTTCAGCTTGCAAAATGGTTCAGGATATGAAGTTTGCTAAGTTCGATGAGACTGTAGAAGCTCACGTATCACTTCGTCTTGACAAGAATCAGACAGTTCGCGATACACTTGTATTCCCTAATCAGTTCAAAGGAGAAAAGAAAGTTCTCGTTTTCTGTAAGGGTGACAAAGTAAAGGAAGCTCTCGACGCTGGTGCAGCATACGCTGGTGAAGAGTACATCGAAAAGGTAAAGGAAGGTTGGCTGGACTTTGATGTTGCAGTTGCTACTCCTGACATGATGAAAGATGTTGGACGTCTTGGTATGGTTCTCGGACGCAAAGGTTTGATGCCTAACCCTAAGACTGGAACTGTAACTCCTAACGTAGCTCAGGCTGTTGCTGAGTTGAAGAAGGGACGTACAGAATATCGCGCTGACAAGGCAGGAATCGTACACATTGCTGTAGGTAAATGCTCTATGGACGCTGACAAACTGGTTGCAAACATTAGCACACTTCTTTCAGAAGTTTCTCGTAAGAAGCCAGCTGGTGCTGCTGCAGGATTTGTTCAGTCTGTTTCTGTTAGTTCATCTATGGGCCCTGGTGTATGGGTTGACTATAAGGAAGGCGAGTAATGGCAATTAAAGCAAAGAAAATTCAGCCTGCAAAAGCAGAAGCTATTGAAAACGCAAAGAAAATCTTTTCTGAATATAATGATTTTATTTTTGCTGATTACCGTGGACTTACTGTAGAGCAGATTACTGCTCTTCGCGACAAGCTCCGCGAAAAGAATGCTGTTCTTAAAGTAGTAAAGAACAACTTCGCTCGCATCGCTTTCGAAGATATTAAAGTAGAAAACGTTGCTGAATATCTTTCTGGTCCAACAATTATTGCTATGGCTAAGGAAGATTCTAACGAAGTTGCAAAGGTTCTTTATGACTTCGCTAAGGACACACCTGCTCTCGCTGTAAAAGGCGCTAGCATCAATAAGGAAGTTTATGACGCAGCCAAGATCGAGGCTTACTCAAAGGTTCCTGGAAAGAAGCAGCTTTACGCTATGTTGATGTCTGCAATGAACGGTCCAGTTCAGAAGCTTGCAGCTACATTGAAGGCATACGCAGAAAGCAAATCAGAGTAGTTTTTACTATTCAAATTAAACAAAAAGTTCGGTTAGGCTTCATAGCTGTCGACTATCCGAACTAAATGCGGAATAGCCCAGTTGGGTAAAATACCGCAGCCACTCATTGAGTGGAATATATAATTTATTTATAGTGGAGAAGACAATATGGCAGCTCTCACAAATGATCAGATTCTTGATGCAATCGCATCTATGTCAGTTCTTGAAGTTTCAGAACTCGTAAAAGCAATGGAAGAAAAATTCGGTGTTACAGCAGCAGTTGCAGTAGCAGCAGGTCCTGCAGCAGCAGGCGGAGCAGCAGCTGGTGGTGAAGA
>JAIKYB010000005.1 GCA_024683675.1 Treponema sp. | reverse complement strand
AAAAAAAAGAGGGTCCGGGAAAACTAATAAAACCGGACCCTCTAAAAATTAGGAGGCAAATTAACAATGCAGCCGCTTATTTTGTATAAGCCACCGCAATACCAGTTGCAATCTGTGGTTCGTAGTATGCTACGACCTGCTCTGTAAAGAGTGTGTCCAGGAGCTTCTGGTATGACATTATTTTTCCAACATAGTTCAGAGTAGTCTGAGGAGTTTTGTTGGAGCGCACAGCACCAGTTCCTGCATTGTACATAGCAAGTGCAGATACCTGATTTCCTGCAGTATTAAGGCAGAACTTAAGGTGCGACATTCCATACTTTGCGCTAATGTATGGATCAAAGAAATCAGCTTCAGAAAGAGCAGGGAAGGAGTTGCTGTTCAACTGGAACAATCCTCTGTCTACTGTAGCATTCTTATTATTGTTTACAGCATCAGAATTGTAATTGCTTTCTGTATGAGCAAGGGCAAATGCAAGTGAAAGTGGAATATCATTCTTTTCAGCTTCTGAAAGAATTGCCTGAGTTACATTTCTGTTTCCACAAATCTGATAGTAAAACCATTCTACTGCGGAACGTGAAAGTGGCTGTCTATAAAGTGTAAGTCCCTTATCATAATCATCAGAAATCTGAGTAAGGGAAATCTCTGCAAAATAATCCTGGAAGTCAGAAATGTAATCTTCTGTAGTTTCCGAATCATCCGGGATTTCAGCAATTTCTGCAGGCGCTGCTTCTGCTACCTGAATTGTTTCAGATGGGAGGAGGTTGTAGATCAGAAGGGCTCCTGCAAAAAATACAAGGCACAAAAAGATTGCAACTATACATGCTGAAGAGAAGTTGTTCTGTTCTGTTTTTACCTGTGCCATAACGGGAAAGATAATGGCACAAATAAAATAAATTTACAAGTGAATTTTTAAGAAAATTAGCGATTTTTTAGAAGAAAATTACGTTATATTGCAAATGATGTACTTTTTCGCATTTATTGCAAATTAATACAGTACGATACTTCCATTTGATGTATTCTTCTCTTTAGAGAAGTATACGTACTGGGCGTGTTTTATAGCAATGGTGTCCATAAAAGACTGAATATCCTTTAATTCAGCTGGAAGTTCATAACCTGCAACAGAAATGCAGTCTTTTACGCGTCTTGCAGTATGATTAAAAGTATTAATGAAGGCTTCTGTTTCTTCTGCTTTTTCCAGTGATTTATCTACAATTGGAACAAGAATTGCAAACTGACCTTCATTTTCAAGGGACTTCAATTCTTCTCTAAGCTGAGCAAGATATTCTTCGTTATAAGAATCTTCTTCAATTTCAACAGTGCTCCACTTTATTTCTATTCTTTTTAGGGAAGCAGGATCTACAGCTGAGTTATCTGCAATTTTGAACAGTTTATTTTCTTTTACGTAAAACACTGGGTCTAATTTCATTTTTTTAATCTCCAAAAAAAAACGCGGGCAACTTAAGTTGACCGCATTTCATATTAAATCATAATTAAGTCTATTCTGTAAGGATACGGAAAACTTCAGCCTTATCCTGTGTATCAAGGATTTCCTGTCGTTTTTCAGGACTCTTGAAAAGCAAGCTAACTTCTGCCAGGAACTGAAGGTGAGGACCTGTCTTGTTTACTGGAGACAAGGTCATAATAAAGATACGGCATGGTTCCTGATCCAGAGAATCAAAATCTACAGGATTATCAGAAATTCCGATACAAGCTACTAAGTCTTTTACTGTATCTGTCTTTCCGTGAGGAATTGCAATTCCATGTTTCATACCTGTTGACATCTTTCTTTCACGATCCAATACGCACTCGCGAGCAGCAGCTTTATCTGTTACTTTTCCTGCCTTGTACAAGACGTCAAGCATTTCGTCTACGATTTCTTCTTTAGTGGTTCCCTTCAAGTGAAGGTTGATAGTGTCTGTTGTTAAAACTGTTCTTAAGTCCATATTTTTAATGTTATTTCCACTTGCAAAAATTGTCAAGTGGAAAAGCTTCTATTATAGAGAAAAACTTTGCCGTCAAAGTAAAAATATTTGCTTTTTTTGAATTACCTATTGACAAAGTAGGTAAAAGCCTTTATATTTGGATTTGTAAAACCTACTACTCAACTAGGTATTAAGATATCAATATTTCAAGAAACAGCACACTTAAATGGGCTAATAAAGGAGGAAAAAATGAGTGATATCAAACAGAGTTCATTGGATCTGATAGGAGGAACACCTCTTTTACAGTTGAATAATTATGCTAAGAAAGCAGGAATTCAGGACGCAAAAATCCTTGCAAAACTTGAATATCTTAATCCAGCTGGAAGCGTAAAAGACCGCGTTGCCCTTGCAATGATTGAAGATGCAGAA
>JAIKYB010000227.1 GCA_024683675.1 Treponema sp. | reverse complement strand
TATCTGGTTAAGCAGCTTTCTACTGAACAAATGGGAATGGCAGTAGATGAGGGGGGAAGGTATTATAATGTAACTCTCTTTAACTATGCCGGAGGGGCTTTAGGCTTGTATTATGACCGCTATCAGGAATTAAATCCTTCTCATGATGGTGACTGCTGGGGACCAGGTACAGGATATTCTAATTACACCGGCCAATATGCATATGATTTTGAAAATAATGCAGTTATAATGGAAACTACTGATTACAATGGTGCATTAAAGCTAAATCGTTATGAGTATCCAAAGGTTATTACTTCTGGTAATTCCAAGACAGGCAATGCTGTAGTTTATATGACCTATTTTGATTCAAAAACTGGTGAATTACTTTTCCGTAATTATATTATTGGAAAAGATGTTGAAGCACTTACAGAAACACCAAGTTATACATTCAATTATCGGGGAAGGATATGGGAAAACAATGCATTTGTATATTATTATTCAGGCCCGGCTAATTATAACGGTAAGTATGTAAAAGTTGGTAACAATTTCTATCAAATTACAATGGATGAAAATTATGATCTTTATAGAATAAATTATACTGGTCAACAGAATATATCATCATCATTATATAATTCAAATAATAACAATAGTATAATTACCTACGATACATCTTTAGATGATACTTATGAACAAAATGTAAACTTTATTGAGAATTACAAAAACACAGACACATATAATACCGGTCGTCTTTCTATCGTAACAACAGGTTCAAAATACTTTGATATGGGAATTACTTCAGATAATCACGTTGTAATTGCATATGTTGACAGTTCTACGAATAAACTTGTATTGAAGTATTCAACAAATGCTGTTACTGGTGCTAATCCAACAGCAGCAGTAGCATGGACTACATCTGCTGTAACTTTCCCTGAGAATGTCGGTTCTTATGTTTCTCTTGCTGTAGATGGAAATGCCGTTCATATTGCAGCATTCGATAGTTTTGATTCAAATCTTGTTTATATGTATTTGCCTAACTACAACTCTAAAGAAGGATATAAGGAAGTTACAGTTGATCAGGCTTCTGCTGTCGGTAACTGGACACAGGTTAAGGTAAAAAATAGTATTCCATATATTGCCTACTATAATGCTACCGAAACTGGTGGCCGTGATTGTATAAAACTGGCATATCCTGTAGCTGCAAATAATAAAACAGCTGCCCAGAATAAAGAAACAGATGGTGTTGATGTAAAACCAGGTACAGCTTATGCAGCTAGTGGTTCTGGTCAGGCAACAGGCTATACAACAGGAGCCTGGGAATATATGACAGTTCCAGCAATTACTCCTCCACAGGGTGGTGATCCAAAGTTCCAGCAAGTCTGCCTCGACTTCGACTCTTCAGGAAATCCAGTAGTCGGTTACCTTGGAACCAACCTAGAATTCGGTAAAGCTCTTACAGAGTAAGCTTTATCTTTAAAATTTAATGGCCCGTCACCTAATAGTTGGCGGGCCATTTTTTTTCTGCTTTCCTTCCTGTTTAGTTGGGGTGGGGGGCAAAAAGGGCCGATAGGAATGCTGATTTTGTTGATTCTATCAGCTGGGGATTTTCTCATTTTTTAAATTTTTACTGATAGAAATGGACTTTTTGGGGAATCTGTCAGTAGGAAATTTGTAAGAGCAGGTTTTTCTTATTATGTGAAGCACTTAAAATCCAAAAAAAGGGAAAAAAATCTGATAGAATTCATAATTCGGGTTCTTCTGTCAGCCTGCGTGAACAAAAGAGGTAAAAGAATGTCTGATAGAATTGTTGATTTGGGCTTTTCTGTCAGCCTGCGTGAACAAAAGAGGTAAAAAAATGTCTGATAGAATTGTTGATTTGGGCTCTTCTGTCAGCCTGCGTGAACAAAAGAGGTAAAAGAATGTCTGATAGAATTGTTGATTCGGGCTCTTCTGTCAGCCTGCGTGAACAAAAGAGGTAAAAAAATGTCTGATAGAATTGTTGATTCGGGCTTTTCTGTCAGCCTGCGTGAACAAAAGAGGTAAAAAAATGACTGATAGAATTGTTGATTCGGGCTTTTCTGTCAGCCTGTGTGAACAAAAGAGGTAAAAAAATGTCTGATAGAATTGTTGATTCGGGCTTTTCTGTCAGCCCACGGGCATAAAAGTGATAAAAATGTCTGATAGAAGAGTCAAATTTCATAAATCTATCAGACATATTAAACTTCAATTGTGCAACTTATATACTATTTTCCCTAAATATTTCACTTTTCCCAATTTTCCCCATTTTTTTTTCACTTTTTTCAGTTTTTTCCCCTATTGTTGTTTCGGGATTTAGGATTTATAATTATTGGGTTATTTAATGATTTTAAGGACGGGTTTTATGGATTTGATGAAATTACAGAATGGTAGTGATATTCGTGGTGTTGCAATTGAAGGTGTTGAAGGGGAAAATGTAAATCTTACTCCTCAGATTGCAAAGCAGATTGGTTGTGCCTATGTCAGCTGGCTTGCAAAAAAGCTTGATGTAGATGCCGGGGCTCTTCGTATTGGTGTTGGTCGAGATTCCCGCATTTCTGGCCCGGAGCTTGCAGATGCCCTTATGGAAGGTATGATTTCTGCCGGTGCTCTTGTAACTGACTGTGGAATGGCAACTACTCCTGCAATGTTTATGTCCATTGTTTTCCCTGACACAAACTTCAACGGTTCTGCAATGATTACTGCAAGCCATCTTCCTTTTAATCGTAATGGTATTAAATTTTTTGATGATGACGGCGGTCTTGAACACGAGGATATTACAGAAATCCTTAATCTTGCAGGCCTATTGAATCCCGCTCCTGTAAATTTTGACGTCTTAAAAGTTGACCTTATTTCAATTTATGCGGAATATCTTCGTGGAAAAATTGCTGATGCCCTTAAGCCATTAAACAAGGGAGATAAGCCTCTTAGCGGTCTTCATATTGTTGTAGACAGCGGAAACGGTGCTTCAGGCTTCTTTGTAGATAAGATTCTTAATCCACTGGGGGCAAATACAGAAGGAAGTCAGTTCCTTGAACCTGATGGCAACTTCCCTAATCACATTCCAAATCCTGAAAATAAGGCTGCCATGGAAGCAATTCGTTCTGCTGTTTTGAATAATAAAGCTGATTTGGGCCTGATTTTTGATACTGATGTTGACCGTATGTCTGCAGTTCTTAGCGATGGAAGCGAAGTAAACCGCGACTCTATCATTGCTATGATTGCGGCAATTCTGGCTCCTGAATATCCGGGTTCTACAATCATCACAGACAGTGTTACAAGTGACCGCCTGACTTACTTCCTCCAGGATGTTCTGGGGCTTAAGCATCTTTGCTATATGCGCGGTTATAAAAACGTAATTAACAAGCAGAAGGAATTGAATGCTGCCGGCGTTGTTGCTCCTTTGGCAATGGAAACAAGCGGTCACGGGGCCCTTAAAGACAATTACTTCCTTGATGACGGTGCCTTCCTTGCTGTTAAACTTGTGATTGCTCTTGCCCAGGCTGCCAGTCAGGGTAAAAAGCTTGATAGCCTGATTGAAAAGCTTCCTCCTCTGGTTGAAGAAGGTGAATACCGCTTTAAGATTAATGATGAGGATTTTAAGACTTACGGAAAAAGGGTACTTGCGGAATTTAAGCTTAGAGCCCTTGATGCTGATTATGAAATGCCAGAATCTTTTGAAGGCGTTAGAATTACCTTTAAGAGCGAAGAGGTTCAGGGCTGGATGCTGCTGCGTTTGAGTCTGCATGATCCTGTTATGCCGCTTAATATTGAAGGGGCCCGCAAGGGTGACCTGGCTAAGCTGGTAGAAATTGCCCGCAAGCTTACTGACGGTTTTGACAAGCTGGACCGCAGCTGCCTAAAATAAACCTACAAAGGCTGTAACTGATTTTTCCGGTGCCATAATCAAGGTGTCCATTAAGGTGAGCCCGATTCTGGTGCAGGGAAGCAGGCGGAAAAAATCTTTCTGAACCTGCAGACTAACATCGCCGTAGCCCGGGCTGTAACGAGGTCTTGTTTTTAGCCCCTCTGCTGCGGCGATTTTTTTTATTTCTGCATTTACTAAATCAACTACTTCTTCTATAAACATAGCGCCGCTGGCCTGCAAAATGCTTGCGTAAACCGGGTCCAGCGAAGAGTTTCTTCTGATTAAGGCATCTACCTGAGGTCCAATGGTAGCAGCAAGCAATGCTACTTTTGAACAGCCCTTAAGGTTTGCCCCCAGGTCACGGGAATGCAGGGTGAGGTCTGCAAAAGAGATTTCCATGCCACCTTCGCCAGAGGCCCCCTCTATGGTAAGGTCAAAAATCTCAAAAACCGCCTGAGGCTTCATGACAGCCTGCATTTCGCGTGCCGCCTTTTCCATCAGTTCGCCGATATTGGCATCTGGCGCTGTGCTGCGCCGGTAGCCCAGGTAGCGGGCGGTTTCGCTCATGTCTGGCGTGAAGTTTGCTTTGTCTGGAAAGAGGAAGTTTGCACTCATAGTGCGGATTATAGCATATTTTTATTGGGAATTCAGTAGTGACATAGAAATTAGGGGGCACTGCCGGGGCGTTGCGGGGCTGGCCAGG